>JANNXL010000547.1:0-26556 GCA_031409575.1 Hyphomicrobium sp. | reverse complement strand
ACGCGGCAAAAGAAAAGCTCAAAAAGCTGAGCAGCAGGCTCTTGCGGCGCTTGCGCACCTTCTTAGGCACAACAGGAGGGGGTAGATTGGGGGGTCGCATTCGCTTCGATCATCCGGTCAACAAACGCTTGGCATTCAAGCGCGAAAATTCAGGCGCTTGGCAAGCCGGGTTTTGCGCGACGTGTGACGCCCTTTATCCCACGAGACAATACCATGGATTGTGGCAATACGTCGTCTCCACCGGCCATTCTAACTGACACGGCCTGTGGCGAACGAACACACAACTGTTTCTAACTGAACGAGGGTTTTCGAAAACTTAAATCGCCCACCAGCCCACAAGCATTCGCGCGTCACGGTGTGGTTAACTTGTCACTTCGCGGTTGCGGCGGGCTCGTTGTGGGGGCTTCGCGGCTTGTCAATTGGCGGCCCCGGTCGTTCGCTTGGCGAAGAACGCATCGACCGCGGCCGCGATGGAGCTTGCCGCAGTCCGTTGCCATTCGGGCGACCCCAGCAGCTTCTGATCTTCGGCTTGGCTCATGTAGCCCAGTTCCAGAAGTACGGACGGCGCATGGGTTTGTTTGAGCACCTTAAAGGCGGCCGATCGCTGCGGATCACGTGACAGTTGAATGTTGTTTTTCAGTTTTTTGACCAGGGTCGACGAGAAATCGGCTGAAAAATTCGCTGTTTCGCGCTTCAAAAGGTCAATCAGAATGCCTTTCACCTCTTCGCCGTCTTCCGAGGTTGAGCTGTCGAGGCCCGCGATGAGGTCGGAGGCGTTCTCCTTTTCCGCCATGCGCCGGGCCTGCTCGTCGGACGCTCTCTCCGAGAGGGTGTAAACCGTAGCCCCGCGCACCAGCTGAACGAACTGAGGATCAGCGATCGAGTCGGCATGGAGCGAGATGAACAGGTCAGCGGTCTGGTCGCGGGACATCTGAAGGCGGCGATCGAGGGAGACGAAAACGTCTGTTGTACGGGTCATGCGCACGTCATAGCGCTTGGTCCCATTCAGCCGCTTTTGTAATTCTTTTGCGACGCCGAGAACCACGTCCTTCTCAATCAGACTGGCCGATCCGACCGCACCGCCATCGATGCCGCCATGGCCTGGATCTATGAGGATCACTGGCTTTGTCCGCGTGGGCGAAGCAGACGCCGGGGCGTTCGTGGCCGCGGTTGTTTCCGGAGCAAGTGATGGCTTCAGGTCACGATTTGGGGGCGGCGCCCCAGTGCCGCCGCCAAACGACTGCTCCGATGTGGGAGCAAGCATGATTGCAAGCTCGATCCCGCCACCTGCCGTCAGCGCTGTCATCTCAGCTTTTTCGATCAGCACAGGTTGTGTTGTGTCGATCACCACGCGGGCCTTGCCTTCGGCGAACTGACCATAGCGGAAGGCTTTGACGAGACCTTGCGCCTTATCGCCGGTTCCCTCACTCAAGCGAAACCCGACGCCGGGAAGATCGATAATCACCCGGTACGGCCGGGCTAGTGTGAAGACCTCGGCGGTCACGCCTTTCGTTAGCTGCAGCCGGAACACGGTACGGGATTGGTCGCCAGATACGGCAGCACTTGTAGCCGTAACAAGTTTATGAATGGCGGATTCGGCCCGCAGCAACGGTGCCGGAATGATGAGAAAAATCACGCTGGCGACAAGCAGCCACCAACTGCCGCCACAACCCACCATTCTCGAGTGGTAAGATAATTCAACTCTAGGTTGAATACCCCTAAAAAATGCCGGGATCCGACCCATAAGCCCCCTCATGTCCCCCGGCACCGATTCTGGTTAGGCAGTGTTGTTAACTCAATTTTCGACCGAATCGCCGAAATTTTTGCTTGGCCAGATGGCCGTTCGTTCGTACGTCTGCTTTTTGTTCATAACACTTGCCTGCATCGCGACGAACCCGTACTGTGATTGAGTGCATTTCTTGGAGGCACACCGCCCTGAGTGTTCATGTTTTGAGCCATTCCGAGCTTGCGAAGCGTAATTAAGCCGCAGCCGGCATGGGTCCAGCTTTAGCACTTCTGGCGGCCCGGCTGAATGCACACCATCTCGGGCACGTTTGGTATTGCCGGGACGCCTTGCAAGCTTGGCCCTGTGGGCTGATGCCAAGGTTAAGTCTTTGCGGCGAAACGGTTTTAAGATGGCGTTCGCAAGCGCCTCATCAGAATTCGGCGGCTATCAAGCGAAGGGCTTGATGTGACGCCAACGTAGAAATTCAGCCCGGCGACTGCTTTCCAGCCTATCTGGAAAATTGAACCCGGCAAGCCAATGGCGCTCTTTCCCCCCGGAAGCGAGTTCCACGTTTTCTCATTCGGCCCAGTCGGGTCCCTGCACCGCAGCCAAAGACATCGCGGAAGGGTTCCAAGGCCGGTTCTCAGGATACCTAGCCTTTTATGACGAATAGGCATGCATCACACCCATCTGCCAACGGCCCCTCTCGGGTGCCGGGCTGCGGATGCGCGGCCGCAGTGGCCAGCGTGGCGGTTCATGCACCACGGCCCATCCACTTTCACTTCCATCTCCACCAATCCAACAAGGCGCGCGCCAGCCTACGGCCGCTTGACGCCTCCGGCTTCCGGGCCGGTACCGCGGGGCACCCCCGCCGGCGCGCGAAGGATACAAGTTCATGTCGAACCCCAACAAAATGCTTATCGATGCCACCCACCCGGAAGAAACCCGGGTCGTGGTTCTGCGCAATGGCCGCGTAGAAGAATTCGACTACGAGAGTGCCGCCCGCAAACTCCTGCGCGGTAATATCTATCTTGCCAAAGTGACCCGCGTGGAGCCTTCGCTCCAGGCTGCCTTCGTTGACTACGGCGGCAATCGCCACGGCTTTCTCGCCTTCAACGAAATCCACCCGGACTACTATCAAATCCCGGTCGCCGACCGTCAGGCGCTGCTTGACGAAGAAGCCGAGCAGGAAGCGCGCGAAGAAGCTGAAGCCGACGCACGCGCCGAGCGTCTTGAGCGCCGCCAGCGCCAGCAGCAAGCCCCACGCCGCCGCGGCGATGGCGAGGGTATGCGCTCGGATACACCAGAAGGCTCAGAGAGTGAGTCTGGCTTGGACGAAGGATCGTCTGACTTTGGCGGCCAAAATGGCTCATCAGGTTTGGACGAGAGCGCATCATCAGAGGATGGATCCGGCGCAGCCATGCCGCTCGCCGCGTATCAGTCAGACGATCGTCTGACCGAAGACGTCTCAGGCGACACCGATGAGAACGACGAGCTAGAGGTTGTCGGCGGTTTTGAAGGCGAACCCGATACCGCTGATCACGGCGCGGGGGCCGGCTACGGTGACGGCGAGCCGTCCGATGACGAGCGTGGAGAAAACCCCGCAGCACATGACGACGACCTGCACGACGAGGCTCCAAGTGCCGAGGTTTTGGTCGAAGGCAATATCGAAGTCGCGCCACCGCCCGTTGCCGCGCCGCAGGCGCTCGAACAGACTGGCTCGGACGATGCCCTCGAAGAACTGCCCTCTCGGCAGCGCCGCCGCCCGCGCAGCTACAAAATTCAAGAAGTCATCAAACGGCGTCAGATCATTCTGATCCAGGTGGTCAAGGAAGAACGCGGCAACAAGGGTGCCGCGCTCACGACCTATCTGTCGCTTGCCGGCCGCTACACCGTTTTGATGCCGAACACGGCTCGTGGCGGCGGCATTAGCCGCAAGATCACAAACCCGCAGGACCGCAAGCGGCTGAAGGCCATCGCCAACGAACTAGAAGTGCCCGAAGGCATGGGGCTTATCATCCGCACGGCGGGTGCAGCGCGCACCAAGCAGGAAATCAAGCGCGACTTCGAATATCTGCTGCGCCTGTGGGAGAGCGTGCGCGATCTGACACTCGAGTCGACCGCGCCGAGCCTCGTCTATGAAGAAGGCAACCTGATAAAGCGATCGATCCGCGATCTTTACAACAAGGACGTGGAAGAGATTATCGTTGCGGGCGATCACGCCCATCGCGACGCGACCGACTTCATGCGCATGCTCATGCCGAGCCATGCCAAGAATGTGCTCACGCACAACGACCCGGAGCCGCTGTTCACAAAGTACGGCATCGAGCGGCAACTGAACGCGATGTTCAGCCCCTACGTTACGCTGCGCTCAGGCGGCTATCTCGTTATCAACCAGACGGAAGCTCTGGTGGCGGTCGACGTGAACTCGGGCAAGTCGACCCGTGAATTCTCGATTGAAGAAACAGCACTCAACACGAACCTTGAAGCCGCTGACGAGGTGGCGCGCCAGGTCAAACTTCGCGACTTGGCCGGACTAATCGTGATCGACTTCATCGATATGGAAGAAAAGCGCAACAACCGCGCGGTTGAGCGGCGCGTGAAGGATGCCCTGCGGTTTGACCGGGCACGTATCCAACTTGGCCATATCTCGCACTTCGGCCTTATGGAAATGTCGCGTCAGCGCATGCGCACGGGCGTGCTTGAAGGCTCGACGACACAATGCCCGCATTGCCAGGGCACCGGCATTATCCGTTCGACTGAAAGCGTGGCGCTGGCGGTATTGCGCGGACTTGAGGACGCGCTGATGACCGGTGGCCGGACATCGCTGGTCGCGACGACCACGGCGCAGGTTGCTCTCTACATTCTCAACAGCAAGCGCTCGTTCATCAACGACATGGAAGCGCGCAACGGTGTCTCCGTTGCGGTGCAGGCCAGCGACAAGCTGCAAGGCGCAAACTTCACCATAGAGCGTGGCGCGGCGTCTGCTTCGCTCGTGCGCCGTCCAGAACGCGCCGCCGTCAACATGGATTGGGGCTTTGAGGGCGACGATGCCGATGCCTCGGTTGCCATCGAAGACACTCAAGACGACGATACGCTTGAGGAAACGTCGAGCGAGAGTGGCGTTCGCGTCGTACCGCGCTCAGAAGAAGACAGTCCGGCCGGTGATGGCCGCAACGACAAACGCCGCCGCCGCCGTCGCGGTGGTCAGCGCGGCGGGCAAGATCGCGGCGACCGCGGTGGAGATCGGGAGCGCGGCGATGGCCTGAGGGGCTCAGGGCGAGACGCGCCTCGCGACACCCAAGATGAAAAGTCTCACCGCGGCGGCCGTGGCGGTACCAATCCGCCGGGCGAGCGGTTCGCTCGCGGAGATGGAAATCCGCGCAGCGTTGAGAGTGAAACTTTGGACCATGCTGGTGACGACACCAGCGCGGACGCCGAAGGCAATGACGTGTCAGAACAAGGTGCTGCCGCAGGCGAAAACCGCAACGGACAAGAGCGAGACGAGCGTGGCGGCCGCCGCCGCCGCCGTGGCCGCCGGGGTGGCCGCCGGGGACGTGGTGAACGAAGTGATCGTTTGTCTGCCGATGGTGCAGCGCTCGAAGCAGCAAACGGCGATCAGAATGGTGATCACCCTGCTGCGATACCGGAAAAAAGCGGCGGCGAACGCGGGTTCGAAATCCACGTCGGGGAACAGACGGTCACTGACTTTGACACCGCTGTGATGAGCGACGATCAGCCCCGGCCTGAACGTCCAACCCGCCGGGAGAGACCAGAACGCCGTCCATCGCGAACACGGGAAACACCATCCCACGCAGAACCGCGTGTTTCGTCCGGCGAACGGCGGCCTGAAAAGCCTACCGCCACGGCTCAGTCTTCGATCAGCGAAGTGCCGCTGGCCGCAAAGGTTCGGGACCGGTCGGTGCCGCCGTCGGGAGAGCCCGTCATTGAAAGCGTTGTGGTACGGCCAGACGGTGCGGCAAGCCCTGCTGATGAGGTATCGGGTTCGCCCAAACGCGGCTGGTGGCAGCGCACTTTAGGTGGCTGACTGGTGATCATAAGCCGGACTTTTGGCCGGTAAAAATAGCACCGGCCCTTCCAAGGTTGATCACGCGGCGGATCCTCACCATGAGGGTTCGCCGTTGTGTTTTGCGTGCCTCGCCCTTGCGTCACAAAGCCGGTGCTGTTCATCTGAGTCTGGCCAGCCGCGGCCCAGGCAGTCATAAGCGGTAGCGCGTGTCTGAAGCCGCGCCCAATTTATGCGCGGCCAAGATGTGCGCGGCATGGGAAGCGCTGTGATGGCGATCATCATCGCGAATTCAGCACATCTTTGAAACTAAGGTCCGGTATGCGATACTTTTTTCTCTGTTCTTTAGCGGTAGCGTCGTTCGGAATGATGCTTTTGGACGGATCCCGTTCCGGGGCCGTTGAAGCCGCCCGGACCATGCGGTTTTCGTTGGATCTCGGGTCGTATCGCGGCTACTGGCGGATCGACAACGGCATGGGGACCGAAGTCACCCACGATGAGTGCTTCACACAGCGTGTCTGCCGGGAAATGTTCAAGGCATTGCCCGAAGGCGACTACGCGCTCGTACTTTCGCAGGAACCTCAATCCGCACCCGTCCGCTTCAAGGTGGCGGGCGGTTCCGTCGTCGTCACCAGTGGCAGCAACTTGGCCAAGGCTGACGGGAATACGCTGCGCCTGCAGGGGTTGCGCCGGGTCAATTTCGATCTGAACGGTTATCGTGGCGCTTGGAGCCTAAACCTCTGGAAGGGCGCTGAGGCAACCGGCTTCTTCAAGCGAGATGGGCAAATCCAGACCATCGAACTCTTTCCAGACACGACCTATACCCTCAACATCGGCCCGATTGCCGCGGAGCGGTTTCAGATCGGGCGTGAGGACAGGATGATCCTGATTGACGACAACGGCGTGGTGCGCGTGCCGGCAGAGACCGCTGGCCGGCTGGTGTTCCAGACCATTGACGCGGTGTTCTACCCGGTCCCCCAGGCCGATACGGCGCAGTGGGTTCTGGACGGCTTGCCGCCGTCAGACGGACGGGGAGCCCACACCGGTCCGCGTATTTTGCGTCTGGTCCAAGGCGCAACCTACAAAGTCAGCGAGCCTGCGACGGGCGCCGAAACACAGGCCACCACCTTCCTCACAGGCAAGGCCTGCAACATGGTTCCGCAGGTTGTCAAACTGCCGCGTAGCACTTTGACCGTTATGCCGATCAGCGTCAGTTGCACCCCCGCAGTCTCTCCCGAGACCGGCGCGGACTCAGGCTTATTGCGCCGCAATATCGCCCCATAGTGGGCTTGAGCTGACCGTGTCAGCGTTCAAAATAGAGAAATGTCATTCTTGTGATAATTGAACTAGTCCGCTGATTTTTATCACTAAATAATTTAACACCGTGTGGCCATGCTGCATCGCAGCAACACGTTTTGTCGCAGGCCCCTGACGGGGATGTTTAATCGCGTTAACTCTGCTCGCACACCGGGATCATCCCGGTGGCTGATTGGCGTCGCAATTCTGAGAGCTGCATCAAGCGGCCGGACCACTTGCCAATCTGCTCTCAATCGAAGAGCGCGAGTTCCCAGCTCGCGTGGCCTCAAACACCGGTCCCTGCGTGGGGCTGAGGCACGGAGCCATAAACCTCCGCTCACGGCTGGCACCCCAGCGTTCGGTGTCCAGCCCATCGATTGGTGATTGAAAACGCAACCCTAGAAGGGGAAGTCGACTATGAAACTACGAGTAGTTCCCGCGCTTGTTTGCGCGACGTTGTTGTCTGTTTTTGCAGGTAGTGCTCAGGCGCGCGTGGAGAACAGTTCCGCTGGTGCTTCTGAATACAGTGCCAAAAGCGGTTCACTGACAAAGCCCAGCCAGGCGAAATACTACAAGTCGTCACTCAAAACCTACGCCTCCAACGGTTCGAGCAGGAAGCGCTATGCTTCCAAGAGCGGCAAGAAATCGTACGCGCGCTCTTCGTCCCAGAAGAGGTCATATGCGTCGTCTTCCAAGCGTGGCAGCCGTCTTGCAAGCCGGGCCATGACAGCTGGCCGCGGCGATGGCGGATCCTCGCGGTCGTGCCTTCAAACTTCGGCCCGGGCCCTGCTCAATCGCATCGAGTCACAGTTCGGCTCGGTCAACATCATCTCGACGTGCCGGTCGGGTGCGGTGATCGCGACATCTGGCAAACCCTCGAAGCATCGCTACGGGCTCGCCATCGATTTTAGCGCGCCTGGCCGTAAGGCTGCTGTCGTGCAGTGGCTGATTGCGAACCACCAGTCGGGCGGCACCATGACCTATCGCGATATGGACCACATTCACGTGGATGTTGGCTCGCGTTTCGTGTCGTTGGGTGCCAACAGCGGCCGGGGTTAACCGTTCCTTTGCTTCCTCGAATTGTGCATCTTTAGAATGGGACGGGACGGCGGCATCTCGCGATGCAGGCCGTTCCGCCCTTTCCCGCCGCTGGCCGCTATTCGGTGAGCCGTCATTCTTGCAAAGTTGTCATGTTTGCACGCCGTTCCCGTGTCGTTGACGCCTTTGTTGTGCCCAATTAAAGGCTGCATTTTCTCGATCGGACGCGTCTTAGGCAGCCTTTCTGTTGTCGGCGGACACGCCCTGAGATAATCACTGGAAGCACAGCGGAACGCACTCAACTTGGCGGGCACCAAAAATCTGATGCGGGATACGATCGGAAAGCCCATGCGCACAGCCGTTGCGGCCTTGATGGCAGCGACAGGCATGTTGAAAGCAAGCCCTGCCCAGGCGCAGAGAATCCCTCAAATCCAAGATACCGAAATCGAAGCACTTCTGGCCGACTATGCGCGCCCGATTCTGGAGAAGGCAGGTTTGGGTGGCGGCCGCATCCGCGTCAGAATTATCAACAACCCGACGTTCAATGCCTTCGTGATAGATGGCCGCAACATTTACGTGCACACCGGCACATTGATGACGTCTAACACACCCAATCAGGTCATAGGTGTTCTGGCGCACGAGACGGGGCACATCACAGCGGCTCACATCTCGGCACTGCGCAATCAGGCCACGACCCTGCAGAACCGGTCACTGCTTTTGCAACTGCTTGGCATCGGTTTGATGGTGGCCGGCGCGCTCGGCGGGGGCGATGCAGCATCCAGCATCGGCGGTGCTGGACAGGCAGTTGCCGCGGGCGGGTCGGAGACGCTGCTGCGTGCGTTTCTGCTTGAACGCCAAGCCCAGGAATCGGCGGCAGACCAGGCTGGCTTGGATCTGTTGCAGCGGACCGGACAGTCTGGCCGTGGCATGCTCGAAACATTCGAGCGCCTGGCTGAAGACAGCCGGTACACACTGGGTGACAACTATCGCCGTACCCATCCGCTCGAACGCACGCGTATCGCTTTGCTGCGCGAAGGCGTTCAGAAATCGCCTTTTCTGGCAACGATTGACGCGCCAGCACTGCAAATGCGCCACGATATGATGCGGGCCAAACTCGCGGGCTACCTTAAAACGCCGGCAGACGTTCTGAACAGCTATCCCGCCAGCGACACCAGTTTGCCGGCCCGGTACGCCCGGGCGATTGCGCGCCTGCGCCAAGGGCAATCCGGTGGGGGATTTGCCACGGGGCTCGCTGAAATCGATGCCCTGATAAAAGAGGTGCCAACGAACGCCTTTTTCTACGAGGTCAAGGCTGACTTCCTCATGAAGACAGGCCAAGTGGCGACTGCCATCACACCAATGCGCAAGGCTGTAGAACTCAAGAAATCTGCGCCGCAACTCGAAATCATGCTGGCACGGGCAATTGTCGAATCGGGCGACACAGCTCTGACGGACGAGGCGATCAACCGGCTCAAGAACGCATTGCGTTCCGAGGACGAAGCCGACAAAACGGCGGGGACGTTTATTGATGCATACCGCCTCCTGTCACAAGCCTACGGTACCAAACAGCAGATCGCCGAAGCCAATCTCATGCAGGCGGAAGTTGAAGTGAGAACAGGGGATTTCAAGCGTGCCAAAGAGCGTGCAGGCATCGCACAGCAAAACTTGAAGCAGGGATCGCCAGCTTGGCTGAGGGCCGACGACATCGTGAACATCAGCCCGCCAAAAGACCCATCTCAGTAGAATTGTGCGGCAATGAAGCCGCAACCGGCCCGAGCCAACCCGGCTTAATTGGAGACCTCATGTCAGAATCAAACAACGCCGGCAGAAAAATCAGTAAGGTTGCCCCGGTGCGTAAGGGACCGCTGATCGCCATTCCCATGCTTCTAGCAATTGGTGCAGTGGCATTCGTTCTTGGGCGCGGCGTCGTGAGTTCATCGGCCGAAGATGCTGCACCCGCCGCCACTGCTCCAGCCAGTGCATTTTCCGGTGATCAAAAAACCTCGATTGAAAAGATCGTCAAAGATTACCTGTTGGCGCACCCGGAAATCCTGCTCGAAATGCAGACAGCCTATGAGGCCAAGGCGCAAAAGGAGCAGGATGACAAAACCAAGGCCATGGTCGCTGACAATGCCAAAGATATTTACCGGCATCCAGATGCTGCCGTTGCTGGCAATCCCAACGGTGACATCACGGTCGTCGAGTTTTTTGACTACAATTGCGGGTATTGCAAACGCGGGTTCCCGTCTGTCGCCAAGCTGATCGAGAGCGACAAAAATGTCCGCGTCGTGTTTAAGGAACTGCCCATCATCAGCGACGCCTCTGAGCCGGTGTCGCGCATTGCTCTGGCGTCGAAGCTACAGGGCAAATACTGGGAGATGCACAAGGCACTGATCTCGCACAAGGGCACCACTACGGAAGCCGTCGCGCTCAAGGAAGCCGAAGCGCTGGGGCTCGACATGGCCAAGCTCAAGGCGGACATGAACTCGGAGGCCGTGAAGGGTGAACTGACGCGCGTGAAAGACTTGGCGCAGAAAATGGGAATTAATGGCACACCGCATTTTCTCGTTGGGGATCGTTCGGTTGGTGGCGCACCTGAGAACCTGACGGAAACGCTTGCAGGCCACATCGCGGATCTGCGCAAGAGCGGCTGTAAGTACTGCTAACCGGGTTCGGCCTATCATTCCGTGGCAGAGCGCGCACAAAGCATGAACCTTCCGTCTCTTTCGCGGGTGCGAGAAAGCTGTTAGACGGGAGGAGTTTGGTTGCGTCTTGCTGGTTTGCAGTTTCGTCTGCAAGATAACCTCCGAACCCTCCCTTCCGCATTGACAGCAGATCCATGGCCAAACCAATTCTGGTCCTCAACGGACCAAACCTAAACATGCTGGGCACTCGCGAACCTGCCGTTTATGGGCACAACACGCTGGACGACGTGCGCCGTAGCACGGAGGCGCGCGCCCGCGCTTTGAATGTGACGATCGATTTCCGCCAGACCAACCATGAAGGCGAATTGGTTGGCTGGATCCAAGACGCGCGCGAAGCGGCAGCAGGCATTATCTTGAATGCAGGAGCATTGACCCACACGTCAGTGGCGGTACTGGATGCACTGCAGGCGTCAGAGTTGCCAATCGTCGAGGTTCATCTTTCGAATATTTTCCGCCGCGAAACTTTCCGCCAGCACTCCTATGTTTCGCTCGCAGCGCATGGAGTGATTTGCGGACTGGGAGCAAAGGGTTACGAATTGGCTGTGGAAGCCATGGCTGATATTTTGAGCAAGACAAGTGCTGCCACGGGCTAATTCTGGCAGGCTGCCCATCACGATAGAAGGAAAATCAAAGTATGACGGTGAAAGAGGATCCTGGCAAAGCTGATGCCGATCAAAAGCTGATTCGGGATCTGGCGCAGCTTCTCAACGAGACAGGCCTTTCAGAAATCGAGATCGAAAAAAGCGGCCTCAAAATTAGGGTGGCGCGAACGCTTCACGTCACTGCAGCCGCTCCTGTGATGCTCCAAGCCGCAGGCGCAACGGCTGCTCCCGCCGCCGGAGCAGTCCCCGCCGTTGCCGATCCTGCCAAGCACCCCGGTGCCGTCAAATCACCGATGGTCGGAACAGCCTACCGTGCGGCCGATCCGAATTCGCCGCCGTTTGTTGAAGTGGGTTCGCGTGTTGCCGCTGGCGATACACTGCTCATTATTGAAGCCATGAAAACGATGAATCAGATCCCGGCGCCGCGTGCTGGCACGGTCACGGCCGTGTTTGTCGATAGTGGTCAGCCCGTAGAGTTCGGCGAGCCGCTCGTCATCATTGAATAGAGGGAGGGGCATCGGGCCCGAAAGCGCCAGCAGCGCGGGTGCAATAGGCATCCGGCCGCCAGCGCCGCATGCCAGATGCCAGATCTAAGATCATGTTCGATAAAGTTCTGATTGCCAACCGCGGTGAAATTGCGTTGCGCATCCAGCGGGCTTGCAAAGAGCTCGGGATTGCAACAGTCGCCGTGCATTCCACCGCTGACGCTGACGCGATGCATGTGCGGCTCGCCGATGAAAGCGTGTGCATCGGATCACCGCCGGCATCGGACAGCTATCTGAATATTCCCCGGCTGTTGGCAGCCTGCGAAATCACTGGCGCCGATGCCGTTCATCCCGGCTATGGTTTTCTGTCTGAGAACGCACGCTTCGCTGAAATTCTCGAAGAGCACGCGATCACCTTCATAGGGCCGACTTCGGAACACATCCGGACGATGGGCGATAAGATCACGGCCAAAGTAACCGCCAAGAATCTTGGAATTCCAGTCGTACCGGGTTCTGATGGCGAGGTGACGACCGAAGCCGAAGCGCTGAAAGTCGCTAATGAAATGGGCTTCCCCGTTCTGGTGAAAGCCACGGCCGGCGGAGGCGGGCGCGGGATGAAGGTCGCGCAAACGGCGGCCGACCTGCCGATGGCACTTGCCACGGCGCGTGCCGAAGCCAAGGCCGCATTTGGCAACGACAGCTGCTACATCGAAAAGTATCTGACCAAGCCGCGTCACATCGAAATTCAGGTTTTCGGCGATGGTAAGGGCAACGCCGTCTATTTAGGCGAGCGCGACTGCTCCCTTCAACGGCGGCACCAGAAAATTCTGGAAGAAGCGCCATCACCGGCATTGAATGCAGAGGCGCGCGTCAAGATCGGCGAAATTGCCGCTGCCGCGATGCGCAAAATCAAGTACCGCGGCGCCGGTACGATCGAGTTTCTTTATGAAGATGGCGAGTTTTATTTCATTGAGATGAACACGCGCCTGCAGGTTGAGCATCCCGTGACGGAGATGATCACCGGGCTTGATCTGGTGCTGGAGCAAATCCGTGTGGCATCGGGTGCCGGGCTTTCACACACGCAAGACCAGATCACGTTCACGGGTCATGCGATCGAGTGCCGGATCAACGCCGAAAATCCGCGCACCTTCCGGCCATCTCCGGGGCAGATCACGTATTGGCATCCGCCCGGCGGTTTAGGCGTGCGGGTTGATTCTGGAGTTTATCAGGGCTACCGCATCCCCCCGTTCTATGACAGCTTGATCGGCAAATTGATCGTGCATGGCCGCAACAGGAACGAATGCCTCATGCGATTGCGCCGGGCGCTGTCAGAGTTTGTTATTGATGGCATCGAGACAACCATTCCGCTTTTCAATGAGCTTGTGCGCCATCCCGATGTGGTCAACGGCATGTACGACATTCACTGGCTGGAGAAGTATCTCGGAAAGCCTGAGTGACGCGGCATTGCCTCACGATTTTGCCTTTCTTCATTGAAACAACCGCAAACGTGATTCATGATCGGCGCGTTTGGCTAGAGCGGTTCAAACGCTGGTTCCCAGCGGCGATCCAACGGGCCTAGGCGGCAGATCAACCGGAGCGGCTGGCGCAGTGGCCTCGCGTGACGACATCATGATCGAGATTACGCCTCAGGTGCTTCTGAAGGCGTATAGCTGCGGTATTTTTCCAATGGCTGAGAGTGCGGACGATCCGGCGCTCTATTGGATCGAACCCCAACATCGTGGACTGCTGCCGCTTGATAAGATCCACGTGCCCGCGCGGCTGGCGCGCACGATCCGTACGACGCCCCTGGAGGTGCGCATCGACACGGATTTTCCGGGAGTTATCGAGGGGTGTGCGTCGTCGAGGCCAGGGCGCAACTCGACCTGGATCAACAGCCGCATTCGCAGCCTCTACCAGGACCTGTTTGACATGGGTCACTGCCACACCGTGGAAGTGTGGTCAGGCGGCAAACTCGCCGGCGGGCTTTATGGAGTGGCGCTGGGCGGCGCGTTCTTTGGCGAGAGCATGTTCTCCTACGAGAGAGACGCGTCAAAGATTGCGCTCATGCACTTGGCGGCGCGACTAATCTTCGGCGGCTTCTGCCTGCTCGACACGCAGTTCGTCACCGACCACCTTCGCCAGTTTGGTACCATTGAAGTGGGCCGTGAAGAATTTCATCGCCAGCTCGATTCCAGCCTGCATGTGCGTGGCAAATTTCTCGCGCTTGATAAATCAGCTCCTCCCTCACAGGTTCTTGACCTATTGAGCGGCGCGTTTAGTCAGCGCTGAGCACCATCAAATCCATTTGAAAAATCGGCGATGCTGAAGGTGCACCCAGGAGTTCCTTTTGGACCTGTGGCGCAATGTGCCAGTTGGCAGCATAGGGCTCCGAAGTGCGGAGCTGGTGCGAACGGCCAGGAGAGTCCCGCACGGAACAGCGGCGGCCACTTCTTTGAGGCAAAGTCCAGTCATCGAGAGCACAGCAGGTCCACGCATCCTCCTGGCGCTCTCACTCAAAAACGCCGGATTGCTCCCCTCCCCAACCGGCGCTTCAGCCCCTCGGCCCCCTCCCCCGGACCGAGGGGTTCTTTTTGTGGCATCCCTCTTCGTGGTGGATTTCCTGTCAATGCCTGTCCCGTATTGAAGCATTGCGCGGCACTCAAGAAGCAGCTGCACCATCAGCGCCAAAATGCATTTACCGGATCGTGACTGCGGCCAAGCAATATGGGGATCACTGGATTTTCCGTCTGTTCGAAAGTGTCACAGCGCATGTCTACCGCCGATCCGTCATCGCTGGACACCGTCCGGCGCGATGCCATGAATCCGCATGCCTTCGGTCTGTCGGCGCCCGCCACGGCGTCATGGCCATTGATCGGTGTGTTGGACGCTTGGTTCAGCGACAAGCGCTTTAATGTGTCGCGGCCAAAGGTGATATTTGCTGTCAGCATGATCGACCTTCTTGCCGTGATCGCAGCGGGCGTTCTGGCGGCGGTCCTGACCGGCACATTCAATGATCACTCGGCCTGGGCAATGACCGGCCGCACCATTGCTGTTGCGGCCACTGTGACGGCGCTGATGCGGCGCGAGTGGGCGTATACAATTTCCGCATTGCGCCAGCCAACTATTCAGTGGCAGCGCATCTTCAAGTCATTGATGGGCGGGTTCTTGTGTCTCGCAGGCATGGGTACACTCGGGCACTTTTCGCTCTTTACGCCGAACGAAGCGGTGATCTGGCTGATCCTCGCGGGCCTGTTCATGATGGCAAGCCGGTTCGCTGTTGCCAAGCTTCTGGCGCTATGGACGGAGGCCGGACGGCTTGTGCGGAGGACCGTTATTGTCGGCGGTGGCGCCGATGCTGAGGCCGTCATCTCGGCCCTTGAAGCCAGCAGCCACAACCACATTCAAATTCTCGGCGTGTTCGATGACCGCGATGATGATCGCTCGGCCGATAGCCTGAGTGGATATGCAAAACTTGGAAACTTCGAGCAGCTCTCATCGTTTTGTAGAAATGCCGGTGTTGAGCTTCTCATTGTAACGGTGCCGACGGCTGCGGAAGAGCGGCTGCTCCAGATCCTGAAACGCCTGTTCACACTGCAGGTCGATATTCGCGTCTCGGCGCTGAGTTCGAAGCTGCGGTTCAACTCGCGCGCCTACACGCAAATCGGTGGCGTGCCGATGCTCGCGGCTATGGACCGGCCGCTGACCGATTGGGACCGGGCGATCAAGAATCTCGAAGACCGTATACTTGGCGCACTTCTGTTTGCTTTGGCTTCACCCGTTATGGCACTCGTGGCCCTGGCCGTGCGCCTCGACAGCAACGGGCCAATCCTCTTCAAGCAGCGGCGCTTTGGCTTCAACAACGAGTTGATCGAAGTTTATAAGTTTCGCTCCATGTATGCTGAAAAGGCCGATGCAGCGGCCTCAAAACTCGTGACCCGCGATGACCCGCGTGTGACTCGAGTTGGGCGGTTCATTCGCAAGACAAGCCTCGATGAACTGGCGCAACTGATCAATGTCTTGAAAGGCGAAATGTCACTTGTCGGCCCGCGTCCGCACGCGACGCAGGCTAAGGCAGAGGCGGATCTCTATCAGTCCGTGGTTTCTGGCTATTACGCTCGTCATCGGATGAAGCCTGGCGTCACAGGCTGGGCCCAGGTCAATGGCTGGCGCGGTGAGACCGACACGCACGAAAAAATCCAACGCCGCGTCGAATTCGATCTTGCCTACATTGACGAGTGGTCGTTGCCGTTCGACCTCTACATTCTCGCGCTCACGCCTTTCGCTCTGCTTTCCGCCAAGAACGCCTATTGAGGTCGATATGGAGGCACGCCTTGCACCGTTGACAATCAGGACTGGCTCTCTGGCCGGTGTCCTGGTGGCGTGTGCGCTTGCGACCAGCTCGATCGTGTTTTCCGAGCCGGCACCGGCTGATGTCTTGATGATGGGCGTGATCTTTGGCGTGCCTGTACTGGGTGCGGCAAGGTTTGGGCACGTCGCGAAGATGCATCTAGCCTTGTGGCTGGTCATTGTGGCGCTGGGGCTTGCGGGCACGGCGATGTCGACCATTATGCCGGTCGCCATCATTCACCAGCTCGTCACGCTTTACCTTTTCCTCGGAGCGTTCGTCATCGCTGGGTATGTTGCGGCAGATCCAGAGCCCCGCTTCCAGCTCGTCGTCTGGTTCTATGTTTTGGGTTGCGTCGTTGCTTGCGCGGCGGCCTTCGCGGGCTACTTCAATTTGCTTCCAGGTGCGCATGATCTCTTTACAAACTACGACCGGGCACGCGGCACCTTCAAAGATCCGAACGTGTTTGGTGCCGCTGTCGCGCCAGGGCTGGTCCTAGCCGTCTGGATGACGCTGCGCGGAAAAGTGCAGAACTTGCCGGTTGCCGCTGCAGTGGCAGGAATCCTGGGATTGGGCTTGCTCATCAGCTTTTCTCGCGGGGCTTGGCTGTCTGCTGCCGTTTCGGTTTTGGTTCTAGCCTGGATAGCGCTGGTGAAGTCGCGGCGGCGGTCAGACGTGCGGCGCTTCATGATGGTAGCCGCTGCGGGAAGCTTGGCGCTGATTGCAGGATTATCAGCGGCGCTTCAAAACGAAGCCGTCCGCAACTTGATGGAGCAGCGCGCCAGCCTCGACCAAAGCTACGACGAGGGACCTGAAGGACGCTTCGGGGGACAGGAGAAGGCCCAGAAGCTCATTTTAGACAATCCATTCGGGATCGGCACACACACGTTCCGCGAAACTTATCACCACGAAGAACCCCACAATGTCTATCTCAGCATGTTTCTGAATGCCGGCTGGATCGGCGGGCTAGTCTACATCATTTCAGTCTTGGCGACCCTATTCGTGGGTTTCCGCGGTGCGTTCAGCGCCACGTCTCTACAAGGTCCCTTTCTGATCGCAACAGCGGCCTTCGCCGGGCTTGCCATCGAAGGTTTGATTATCGACAGCGATCATTGGCGGCATTTCTTTATCTTCATGGGGCTTATTTGGGGTCTCGCCGATGCTTCTGAGCCTGTGATTGATACTGAGCGCCGCCGCACCGATTGAGGCCTCCTCACGTGTTCATTTCCGCTTTGGTAACCATACGGCCATCGGCATCCGTCTTGCAGCGCTCAAAGTGATCCGGCCTCAACCTTTGGCAATCAAAAATGCGGTAGCGTAACCAAAGCGTTTCCAGGTTGAGGACGCAGCGTTCGCCGTTCGAGGCTTCGCAGCGTGCTGGCACCAATCGGAGTGACTGCGTTTTGACTGCGGCCGACACAGTGATGCGCCTTGGGCTCGAGGCCGTTCACCGCTCGGGGCTGGAGAAGCTCGGCCACCGCCTCGTGCCACGTGACGGTGTGGTCTTTGCGCTGCACCGTGTCCGGCCGGCGAGCTACAAGCCTTTCGCACCCAATCGACTCCTTGAAGTTACGCCGGAATTTCTCGAAGAAACCATCAAAACGGTCCGCGCCAAAGGCTTCGACATTGTGTCTCTTGACGAGGCCTTGCCACGTATTGGTGAAGGCAGGCAGCGCCCGTTTGCCTGCTTTACGCTCGATGATGCCTATCGTGACAACAAAGTCCATGCGTTGCCAGTGTTCGCCCGGCATGGTGTGCCTTTCACGATTTACATCCCTGAGCACTTCGCCGATGGAACGGGTCAGGTTTGGTGGGTCGAACTTGAATTGGCTATCGAAGCCAGTCCAGTACCCATCGTGGTGCCTGAACTGTTCGGACACGAAATCCTTGCCGCTGCGACTGCGCCGCAAAAACGGGCCGCCTTCCAGCAAATCTATTGGCGGTTGCGCCGGATGGATGAAGACGAAGCGCGCAGGCTCGTGCGGCAACTCTGTGCCCGGCGCGGCGCCGATGTGTCGGGCCTCTGCCGCAGCCTGATCATGTCTTGGGATGACCTGCGCGATCTTGGGCAAAGCCCGCTTGCCAGTTTCGGTGCCCATACGATCGGGCACTATGCCCTGGCCAAGCTCCATCCGGCGCAGGCCCTGCATGAAATGACGGCTTCAAAAAACCGCGTCGAAGCGGAACTTGACCTTCCATGCCAACATTTTTGCTTTCCCTATGGCGATGCGGAAAGCGCGGGCGTGCGTGACTTTTCGCTGGCCCGGAAGGCCGGGTTTGCAAGTGCGGTCACCATGCAAAAGGGATTGATCGGGGCACGCCACAAATCGCACCTGATGAGTCTGCCACGTTGCTCCTTGAATGGGGAATATCAAGAGCAACGCTACGTTTCAGCACTTCTGAGCGGGGTGCCGTTTGCGATTTGGAACAGCGTATTCGGCAGTTCAGCGCGACACCAGAGCGATACGGACGAACCGGCTGTCTTTGCCCCCAGCATCGCAAACGGGGAGCGGAGATGACCAGTTCCCTTGCTCACGGGTTGGACCACTGCGCTGAAACGCTCAAACGAGGTGCGCAAAGTAACACTCCAGGAAGTAGAGAACAGGCTCAGGACGTCGCAACTTCACAGGTGCCGCGTGAGACGGTCACGTGGTGGCTGACATTGCGAGGGCTCATTGCCGCTCAGGGCGATTCAATCCGGTCACAGTCTGCGCGGCGCGGCGCGCTCGCCGTGTTTTCAATTCGCGTCATCAGCGCGGCGCTGTTGTTTGGATCTCAGATTATCCTCGCGCGCTGGATTGGCGCCACAGGGTATGGCCTCTACGTTGCCCTGTGGTCAGCTGTTCTGGTTGTGGGCGGGCTCTCACATCTCGGTCTCGGCGTGGCCATGATGCGGCTCGTACCGGAGTATCTCGCGTCGAAGTCTTTTGACCCCTTGCGTGGGCTTTTGATTGGCGGGCGGTTGATTGCTGCAACGGGCGGGTTCATTTCAGCATGTGCTGCCGGCGCGCTGCTGTGGCTGTTTGGTCATTCATCGGGATCAGAGTTCACGATTGCAGCGGCGTTGGCACTCGCGTGTCTCCCGGCCTATGCACTAACGGAAGCACAGGACGCGCTGGGCCGCGGCCAAGGCTGGACTCTTGAGAGCGTTGCACCGCCGTACATTCTACGCCCTGCGCTGATGCTCCTCGGCGCAGGCGTGAGTTATGCGTTGGCATTTCCGGCTACTGCTGTCACCGCGATGAGCTGCGCTGTTGCTGCGACTTGGCTCACGGCATTCGTACAAACGATTTTGGTGCAACGCCGTCTAGCCCAAACCGTGCCAAAGGGTCCGGCTGCGTTCCAGTTTTCGGGCTGGTTCAAGGTGTCGTTGCCTCTCCTCGCCGTAAGCGGTTCGGAACTTGTGTTGCAAAATGCGGACGTGCTGCTCCTCAACGCACTGCGCTCGCCTGAAGAAGTCGGCATCTACTATGCAGCGGCAAAAACGACCTGCCTCGCGCTGTTCGTGCACTATGCAGTCGGCAGTGCGTTTTCTGGTCAGTTTGCAACGGCGGGTGCCTTGGGTGATCGCGAGGGCCTACGCCGCCTGACACGAGAAGCCGTGACTTGGACATTCTGGCCTTCCGTCGCCGTCACAGTCATTGTGCTTGCTGCCGGGCCGATGGTGCTGCGTATGTTTGGCAAGGACTTCGAAAGCGCCTATCCGGCGATGTTTATCTTGTCGGTGGGTCTACTGGCGCGCGCGGCAACGGGGCCGTCTGAGTTTGTTCTCAACATGCTTGGCCGCCAAAACGACTGTGCGCGGTCCTTTGCCATTGCGGCGTGCGTGTCGATTGCGCTCAATCTCGCGCTTATTCCGTTCTTTGGAGGGTTTGGCGCAGCGACGGCAACGGCTTGCGCATTTGCGACTGCTTCGGTCCTCAACTGGAGAACGGCGCGGCGCGAACTGGGGCTCAATCTGTTTGTGTTCGCTCCCGCGATAAATACGGAAGACGCCCTGAAGTTTCAGCCAGACGGCCGTGTTGCCGGCGAAGCCGTTCAACCTGTCTTGCGAACTCAAACACTGGAGCCAACCGCCGCGCAACCTTCAGTGATTTATGAGGTTATCGAGGACGCAGCAGCCTTTGACGCTCTGCAGGACGAATGGAACGCTCTCTATGAGTGTGCCGGAAGCTCGTCTCAACCGTTCTTGAGTTTTGAATGGCACCGCCACTGGCTCCGTCACTATCATGCTGGCCAATCGCATCCTCTGGGTGTGCGGCTCGCAGTTCTGGTAGGGCGCAAAGATGGGCGCGCAGTTGTCATCTGGCCGCTTGTCACGAAGCGGATGGCGGGAATGACGTATCTCTATTGGATGGGGCAACCGGTTAGTCAGTATGGCGATGTGCTCGTTGAAGCCTCAGGAGGGAACGACGGGTTGTTACGTGAAAGCTGGTCGATCGTTCTTTCGAGGCAGCGGCCAGACGTGATTACCTTGCGTAAGGTTCGTAGCGATGCTGCGGTTGCCGGGCTTTTGAAGGAAAAAGGTGCGCTGGCGACGAAAAGCCAAAAAGCGCCGTTTGTTGCCCTTGGAACAACTTCTGACTTTAACTCCTTCGAACAGAGGTATTCTGCCAAGACTCGCAAAAATCGGCGCCGGCTTTTGCGGCGCCTCGAAGAAAAAGGCAACGTCGAGTTTGTTCATCTGACTGGCGGCCCCGAAGCCATTGCTCTCGTCCGGCAGGCCATTGCCTTTAAGAAGGACTGGCTCGACCAGCGCGGCTTGTTGTCGGCAGCACTGCACGATGCACGGTTTGAGCGTTTTTTTGTAGCGGCGTGCGAAGGCGCGTCGAGCGCTTCTGCGTGCGTAGTATCTGCCTTGAAACTCAACGGCGAGCCGTGTGCCGTTATGATTTCCGTTGCAGGCGGCAAGCGCCTCGCTGGGCATGTGTTCGCCTACGATCTCAAGTTTGAGAAAGCCGGAGCCGGGGTCCTTCTTCTTGAAGAATGCTTGCGTTATGCCCTGGCCAATGGGTATGGCGTTTTCGACCTACTGGCTCCGGGCGATTCCTATAAATACGACTGGTGCGAAGATGAGGTTGCCGTGCATGACTGGGCACTTGCCACATCTGTTCGCGGGCACGTTTTTACCCGGCTCTATCTGGCACACGTTGGCGATCGTATGAAGCAATCGACCCAGCATATGCCAGCGCCCATGCGCCGGCTGATCCTAAAGGTATTGCGCAGCGGATCATCAGGCCCTGGTCCGCAGCGCATTTTGGTGCCGGAAAACACATTGCACGCCTAGCTGGCGGTCTCAAACGATCAGCACTGGCCACTCTGCGGCGAACTTGGTATTGCAGAAGCCCGTGTTGATCAGGACCGCAGTGTGACCGGAAAAAAACCGCCCAAGGCAGCGCCAAGCCCGCCCGGCCTTCCCACCAAAGACGAAATCATTGAATTTCTCAGCACGTCTGAAACCAAAGCCGGCAAGCGCGGGATCGCGCGCGCTTTTGGGATCAAGGGCGGCGGAAAAATCGCGCTCAAACGCACTCTCAACGAGTTGACCCGCGAAGGGCGGATTGCAGGAAACCGCAAAGAGTTTCGCCAGAAGGGCAAGCTGGCCGCTGTTGCCTCACTTGAGGTCACCGGCCGCGATGACAACGGGGATCTGATCGCACACCCTCTCGTGTGGGATAGCGGCGATGGCCCGCGTCCGCGCGTGCTGATCGTGACCAAGCCGCGCGCTCCTGGTTCGGACGATTTGGTGATTGGTGTGGGCGATCACGTATTGACCCGCATCAGCCCTCATGCCGATGCGGCATCTGACGGGCCATCGTATGAAGGTGACCTGATCAAGAAGCTGCCGCGCGACACGCGCCGGCTTGTTGGAGTTTTCCGCAAGAGTGCACGCGGTGGCGGAACGATTGACCCTGTGAGCCGTAAAGAGTTGAAATCCTGGCCAATCCAGACGGGCGACGAAGGCAATGCAAAAGATGGCGATCTGGTGCGCTTTGAGCTGCATCGTAAGGGCCGCTTTTCAACACCGCAGGCGCGTGTACTTGAATCTCTCGGCAATCCCCATGACGAACGCAAGATCAGCCTGATTGCAATTCACGCCCACGGTATTCCTGACGACTTTCCTGCCAGCGTCATTGCAGAAACGCAAAATCTTGCGCCACTCGACGTCAAATCGCGTGTAGATTTGCGCGGCGTTCCCTTGCTGACCATTGATCCGGTTGATGCGCGCGATCACGATGACGCTGTTTATGCGGAACTCGATACCGATCCGAAAAATAAGGGCGGCCATGTGGTCATCGTCGCCATCGCCGATGTCGCCCACTATGTGCGTTCCGGCAGTAAACTCGACAGGGAGGCCCAGCTTCGCGGCAATTCAGTCTATTTTCCGGATCGCGTTGTACCGATGCTGCCGGAGAAGATCTCAAACGATCTGTGCTCATTGCGCGAAGGCGAAGATCGCCCATGTCTCGCTGTGCGCATGATTTACGATGCGCAAGGCAACAAGCGCAGCCACACATTCATGCGCGCCATGATGCGGTCGCCGGCAAAGCTCTCGTATCAAGAGGCGCAAGCAGCGATCGATGGCAAGCCAACCCCGAAGTGCGAACCGCTTCTGGACCGCGCGCTCAAGCCGTTGTGGGCAGCATATGGTGCACTGAAGGCAGCGCGTGACCGGCGCGAGCCTCTTGACCTCGATCTGCCTGAGCGAAAAATCATCCTCGACAAGGATGGCCGCATCGCCGGCGTGATCGTGCCGGAGCGGCTTGATGCGCACCGGCTGATCGAAGAAATGATGATTCAGGCCAATGTGGCGGCCGCCGAGACGCTTGAAGCCAAAAAGACGCCGGTCGTTTATCGCATCCACGATCAGCCATCGCCCGAGAAACTCAAAGGCTTGAAGGATTTTCTCGAAACGCTGGATATGAAGGTGCCGAATGCCGGTGAGCTGAAGCCCGCTGCATTCAATCGCATCCTGGCAAAGGCTAAAACCATGCCGGTGCCTGAACTTGTCAACGAGGTGGTATTGCGGTCACAGGCACAGGCTGAATACAACCCGCAGAATATTGGCCACTTTGGATTGAACCTCGCCCGCTATGCGCACTTCACTTCGCCCATCCGGCGCTATGCGGACCTGCTCGTCCATCGCGCTCTAATCCGTGCCCTAAAGGCCGGCGACGACGGGTTGGACGACGCCGAGATTCCGCGACTGGCAGAAGTTTGCCGCGCCATTTCCGATGCCGAGCGCCGCGCTATGGCCGCCGAGCGCGAAACGGTAGATCGCCTGATTGCAACGCATCTTGCCGACCGCATCGGGGCGACTTTCGAGGGGCGCATTTCGGGAGTGACCCGATCGGGCTTGTTCGTGCGGCTGCGCGACACTGGAGCGGATGGCTTCGTTCCCGCCTCAACTCTGGGTGACGATTACTTCAGCCACGTCGAAGCGGTCCATGCCCTCGTGGGAGCACGGACGGGCGAGACGTATAGCTTGGGAGATAGCGTTTCTGTGAGGCTGGTCGAGGCCGTTGCATCTGCCGGGGCCTTGCGCTTCGAAATGCTCAGCGAGGGCAAACGCGGGGCAGCGGCAGCAATGAAGGGATCCATGAAGGGCTTCCGCGGCAAACGCATTCCGCGCAACCGGAGGCCTGGACGTTAAAAGGTAACGGCACGCCGTTCAGATAGGTGCGGCGCATTCTTCCCGCGACACCCCTGCGCTTGACGATTGGATGCTTGATGCTCAAATGTAGGTCATGCCCAATAGCAACAAAACATTTATTGACGATGGTTCGTTCGTGGGGGCTGAAGTGCGGTCCAAGCGGCTTTCGATGACGCGCGGGTTCAAGCAGAAATGCCCTGCATGCGGTGAAGGCGATATCTACGGGGCCTATCTCAAGGTCCGCGATAAGTGTCCGGCTTGCGGTGAGGAATTGCATCATCATCGTGCCGATGACGCGCCGCCCTATTTCACAATTCTGATCGTGGCGCACATCATTGGTGCTGGAATTCTGTGGGTGGAGCAGTCCTATGCACCGCCGACGTGGGTACATTGGCTCATCTGGCTGCCACTGCTGCTGATCATGTGCTTGGGGCTGCTGCCACGCATTAAGGGTGCATTGATCGGTCTGCAGTGGGCACTCCGGATGCATGGGTTCGGCGGCCTTGATACAGATACGCCTGAAGACCCCAATGCGCCGGTCTCAATGCCGCGTGCGGCTCCCGAAGCGATCTAGCAACCCGTTCCGGCTCCGGCTGCTGTGACCAACCCTGACACAGACAGTCAATCTCCGGCCCTCGCACCGAAAGTGAAGCGAGCCCTACGGCCGCGCGATGCGGCAACGCTCGTGATTTTCGATCTGTCCAACAGTGAGCCGCGCATTCTGATGGGCCGCCGCCGGATGGATCAGGTGTTCTTGCCGGGTCACTATGTATTTCCAGGCGGGCGGGTCGATCGCCATGATCGAAATATACCGCTGGCAACAGACCTTCACCCACGCCATGCAGAAATGTTGATGCTCGGCATGAACGGGCGGCCCTCTGCCGCGCGTGCGACGGCCATCGCAGTGGCGGCTGTGCGCGAGACGTTCGAAGAAACCGGATTTGTGATTGGTGAGCTTACAAAAACGACACGGCCGCCGTCCGAAATCCCAGATCGTCCGTGGCGCAGCTTTTTGGAAAGCGGCTTTGCTCCCGCACTTGGCGACCTTCACTATTTTGCGCGCGCGATCACGCCACCAGGGCGGCCGCGCCGCTACGACACGCGCTTTTTTGCGGTAGCGCGTGAAGCAGTCTCGGGGCCGTTTGGTGCTGGCGACGGGGAATTGGAAGACACTGCCTGGCTGACAATTGCCGAGGTGAAGCACTTGAAGCTGCCGTCCATCACGAGGCTCGTCCTGGAGGACTTTGTGGCACTGCTGGAACGAATTCCGGGCCCCGGCGTCGTGGTACAACCCGAGACTATGGAGCCTGGGATACCCTTCTACTTTCATCGCCACGGCTCATTCCAGCGCGTGCTCTTGTCGCGATCGGCCACCGCGCCTTGACAGCGCAACTTTGATGGCTATGGTGCGGCTTCCTCATTCAAGCTTCATAAATTAGGGGCGTTTGCGCCATGGCTAAGCCTGTTACCCAGAAGATTAAGCTGCTCTCGACAGCAGGGACTGGTTTCTTTTACGTGACCAAAAAGAATCCCCGCACGTCGACCGAAAAGATTGTTTTTAAGAAGTACGACCCGGTTGTGCGCAAGCACGTCGAGTTCAAGGAAACCAAAATTAAGTAATTATTGCTGAATGCCATCTGCGTCGGCCACGCCATTACCGGCACGATCTGGCGCAAAATCGAGCAGTGCTAAAAATTGAGCTTATGGCGTTGTGAGCTTCTCGCAGGAGGCTTGACCAGGGTCCGTAGCTACTCGGCAGCGGGGTTAGCATCCCGAGCGTGCCACGGACCCTGGCCTATGACCTGGTGCGGTCAAAGAGGGCGTTGACTTGCACCTGGTGCCGCGGCTGGACGAACCAGACGCGGAGTTTCCCCGCTCCGTCAGGAGATGCGGCAAACCCGACGAGCCGCGGGAACCTGTTGAGCAGACCTTTTTGCAACGCGCACTGCGCAAATTGCGAGCAGATCCACTTTATCCACACGGAACGTACTATCAAACCTCTGGTTGTCAATATACCTACAGGCAACCCAAGCCCGGACGCCGTAAGGCTGCTTGGGCACAGGTGGGACCATTCATTTCTGTAGAATTTTGCTCAATGCATTGAGGACGCACTCTTTTTCAGCTGCCGGAGCGTTATGGTGGAAGCTGATGAAAAGTATGAGAAAGAATGATCTTTTTAAAAATTTTGTGCTGAACTGTGACTAAGCCGCGTCGGCAGCGACCCGGTTCCGGCCCCGGCGTTTGGCGGCATAGAGGGCATTGTCCGCCCGCTTGATCAGGATTTCAGGGGTGTCTTCAGCCCGCTCCAGGGTGCCTAGGCCCACGCTTGCCGTCACGCTCAACGAGAGTTCCGAATTGACGCGGAACGGCTCTGCGGCAATGCATTCGCGCAAGCGCTCGCCGACTTGATAGGCACGCCCAATGTCGGTGTCGGGCATGATGATGATGAATTCTTCGCCACCCAACCGGCATGACAAGTCAATACCGCGCGTGTTGCGGCGGAAGCGTTCAGAGAACTCTCGCAGCACCGTATCGCCGGCATCATGTCCGTAGCTATCATTCACTTTCTTGAAGTGATCGATATCGGCAAGCAACACGGAGAGGGGGCGGCCCGTCTTGATGGCGTCTGCAACAAGTGTGCTGAGATGTCCGTCCATGTAGCGGCGGTTGTGAAGGCC
>JANNXL010000546.1:0-11961 GCA_031409575.1 Hyphomicrobium sp. | reverse complement strand
ATCATGAGCCAGATCCGCGAATTCTTCGACGTGAAGATGATCAACCAGGACGCATCGAGCATCCCCGAAGGCATCGACGTGCTGATGGTCGCACATCCTGTGGGCCTCAAGCCGCAAACGGCTTATGCGATTGACCAATTCGCACTCAAGGGCGGCAGGGTTCTGGTGTTCATCGATCCCGTCGCCGAGGCCTCTCAACTTGCCATCATTTCTCAGGGAACGGGCGGGCGGTCGGAACTCACAAAGCTCTTGGCGTCTTGGGGCGTCAAATTCGATACGACCCAAGTTGTCGCCGACATCAAGAACGCACGCCGTGTTCAATTCGGCGGCCGGGACGGCCAGCCGATGGTGACCGAATTTGTGGCGTGGCTGGGCCTTGGCAAATCCAACATTGAAGCCGGTGACGTTCTGGCCAACGGCGTTGAGCTGTTGAACATCGCTTCGGCAGGAAACCTGACCAAAGCCGATGGCGCCAAAACGGTTGTGACACCGCTCATCAAAACCTCGACCGACGCCATGATCGTTGACGCCAAGCAAGTTGGCATTGGCGCCAATCCGCTTGAGCTCTTGCGCAACTACAAGACTGGCGGCTCCGCACTTTCACTGGCCGTGCGTGTTTCAGGGGAAGCCAAGTCGGCTTATCCGGAAGGCAAGCCAGATGCGGAGCCCGCTAAAAGCGGCACGAGTGCCGACCAGCCCAAAGCAGATGGTGCTGAGAAAGCCGTCGAAAAAGTTGATAAAAATGATCCTCTTGCTGGCCACCTATCAACTGGCAACATCACCGCAATCGTGATCGCCGACAGCGACATGCTGGCAGACCGCTTCTGGGTCGATTCCAAGAGCCGTCAGCCGGGTCAGACGGATCAGATGATTTCGCAAACGGCCAACAACGCGGCATTCGTCGTCGGCGCGCTTGAGAATTTGTCTGGGAATAGCGATCTTATAGCCTTGCGTGCACGCGGTGTGCGGCAGCGGCCGTTCACAACCGTTCAGGCGATCCGGCGTGAAGCGGAGAAGCAATACCGCGAAAAAGAAGACGGCCTGACCAAGAGGCTCTCGACCCTGCAACAGGATCTGGCCAAACTGGAAACGTCGTCGGGCGAAGGCGGCAACGCGGCACTGACCGAAAAAGAACGTCTCGCCGTTGACAAGTTCAAATCTGAGTTGTTGGACACGCGCCGTGAATTGCGCTCGGTGAAACTCGCGTTACGTCAAGACATCGATCGTCTCGATGCCTGGCTCAAGTTCGCAAACATCGCCGCCGTGCCGCTGTTCTTGGGCCTCGGCGGGATTGGGCTTGCTCTGTGGAGAAGCCGCCGCAAGGACGCAGCGTAGCCATGCAGATTCCTCCTATTCAACAGATCCGGGTCACAGCCCCATGACACCGAAAAACTTTGCAACTCTTGCATTCGCAGCGGCGGTTATGCTTTTGGCGGCAGGGCTCTTGTACTCCTCAACGCAACCTTGGGCGGCAGCGAAAGCTGGCGGGCCTTTGTTTGCCGGGTTGAAACGGGAAGCGGGAGCGATCGAACGTATCGCCGTCAGCCAAGGCGACAGCCGGATCACCATTGAGAAGTCTGGTGAGCGCTGGCTGGTCAAAGAAAAAAACGGCTTCCCTGCCAGCTTTGAGAAAGTGCGCGTTCTGGTTCTGGCGCTGTCGGAAGCTAACTTGGCTGAAGCCAAGACCCGTCGCGAAGCCTCGTTCAACATCCTTGAACTTGAAGACCCGAAAGACAAGCAAGCCAACTCACATCTCGTTCAGCTGTATAAGGCCGACGGCACTCTCATCGCCGAGACAATCGTCGGCAAGTCACGGCCCAATGCCTTTGGTGCCGGCAAAAACGGAACCTATGTGCGCCGCCCTGGTGATGTCCAAACCTGGCTGATCGATCAAGAAGTGATCGCCGGGACCAAGCTCACTGACTGGACACGAGAGCGGCTGTTCGAAACAAAGCCCGAAAGCATCAAGGCTGTCACCATCGAGACAGAGGGCGACGCGTCGTATGACATTTTACGTGATAACGACGGGCGCACGTTCAAGCTGGCGCGGCTGCCCGAAGGCAAAAAGCTGGCGTTCGCAAACTCAGCCGACGATATCGTCGATACGCTGAGTTCATTCAATCTCGCCGAAGCCCGCAAAGTTGATGGCCCTGAAGCGGCGTCAGCGAGCGCCAGCGGCTTTGGAATCGCACGGCTGGAAACAGACGACGGCTTAAAACTCTATCTCAAGGTTCGCAAAGACGCGGCGGGCCACTGGATGACGCTCACTGCGAGCGGTTACGGCAACGGCATGAAGGCAGCAGGTGACCTGATGGCGCTGGCGGCGGGCTGGGAATTCAAAATCCCCGCCGCTCAAGCCGAGCGCATCTTCAAAAAGCAAGCCGATATTCTGGAAGATAAAGCGCCCTAATCGCTGCGACCCAATACTCCGCGAGCGGCGGCCGGCGCGCGGTCCGCGTGTCGCCGCGAGCCAAGCAAAAAGCCGATCCCGTCACTTGAACTGGCGGCATTCAGACCCATATCCTAATCAACAGAACGCCGCAGCCCAGCGATGGGGGCGGGGCGAACGGGCCGCCATTCAGGGGTCCGGAAACCAAACCACTCCGAAGGTCGCTTCTTTTGCGAGGGCTTTCACGACCATGACACGCCTGCCCATGCTGTCTAACCCCCTGCTTCTCGGGTTTGAGGAGATCGAGCGCCTGATCGACCGCGCCGGGAAGGCACCGGGAGACGGCTACCCGCCCTACAACATCGAACGCATCGCTGCGAAAGAGACGACGGCTGAGGTGTTGCGCATCACGCTTGCCGTCGCCGGATTTACGCGCGCAGATTTAGAGATCACTCTCGAAGACAAGCAGTTGACGATTCGCGGCCGGCAGGTGGACGACAAGTCACGCGAATACATCCATCGCGGCATCGCTGCGCGGCAGTTCCAACGCACTTTTGTGCTGGCAGACGGCATCGAGGTGAAGGCCGCAGACCTGTCAAACGGGCTCTTGGCGATCGACTTGGAGCGCAACGAACCCGAGAGGCTGGTCCGGCGCATCGAAATCAGCCCCGAGCGAATGCATCCCGACAAAACAAAAAAATAGATGCCGCACGGTTACAGCATTTGAATTGGAATCGGCAGAGCATGTGCCTTGGAAACGGCGCTTTAATTAGTGATTGTTTCCATGCCGTGACGCCGGATCGCCTCCAGGAAAGAGGAGTACCGTCATGAATACGAATACAGCGAAGCGCTCAAAGAGCCGCAGACAGGCTGCGCAAGCCGGAGCCATAAGCCAGTTAGAGCTGGCAAGGCTCGGCGGCGGGCACGTCGCTTACATCAAGACGCTCACGTCCGATGAAGCTCAGCGCATGTTCCCAGCCGTGCACGAGCTGCCTTCGGGCATAAATTTGTATGCTTTGCATGCAGCAGACGGCACGCCGATTGCGTTGACCGACACAAAACAGGCAGCTCTAAGCCACGCCATGGAAGGCGAATTGCACATCGCTGCCATCCACTGATGGGCGACCGTTTTTAAAGGCAAATAGACCAGCGAACCCCAGCCGCAAGACTGGGGTACTTTTTTTAACCTCGATAACGCGCGTATTGGCCTTTGGGCTTGAAACGCTCCAGATAAGCCGGAACGATGGCATCAACCGTTTTGGGTTGTGTGATGCCAAGGCCGGCCAGTGTCAGTCCCTGTTTGGCGGCTGCTTGGCTGACCACGTTATCGCGCTCCAATAACCTCACTTGATCAAGTGTGACAGGGCGCAGCGCGTTGGGCAGTGGCGACGTCAATGCGGCTTGAAGTTTCGCGGCCCAGAACGGCAAGGGCAAGAAGCCTCGGCTGCGGTCACAGTACTGCAGTGTGCGGTCGAGCAGTTCGCGAAAACTCAAAACGTCAGGACCGCCGATTTCGTAGATTGAGCCGGCACGGCCTGCACCGCTCACAGCAGCTAGTATTGCTTCGGCCAAATCGCCCACATAAACCGGCTGGAATTTCGTCAGGCCGCCGCCAATCAAAGGCAAAACAGGCGATATGCGGGCCATGGCGGCAAAGCGGTTGAAAAATTCATCTTCAGGGCCAAACACAATCGATGGCCGCAAGATGATGGCCTTTGGAAATTCTTCCAGAACAGCGGCTTCACCTTCTGCCTTTGAGCGCGCGTAGGCGGCAGGCGATTTTGCGTCGGCACCGATCGCAGATACGTGGACGAAATGCTTTGCTCCCGCCTCGCGAGCCGCCTTGGCAACGGCTCGGGCACCGCTTGCATGGACCGCCGCAAATGTTTGCTTACCCGCAGGTGCCAGCACACCGACACTGTTGATGACGGCATCTGCGCCTTCGACGGCGCGGGCAATGGAGTCCGGGTACCGCAAATTAGCTTGCACTGGCAGGATCTGGCCAACACCGCCCATGGGTTGCAGATAGCCCGCAAGATCGGGGCGCCGCGACGCTGCCCTTACGCGCCAGCCGGCTTTGGCCAACTCCCGCACGGCGTAGCGGCCGACGAAGCCGGAGCCTCCAAAGATCGTCACAAGTCCAGGGTCTCGGCCGCCGTCTGACATGAAGTTGCGTCCTTCGATGGGGGGCATAACTCAAGGTACGGCTTTGAGGGTGCACAAGACCCCTCATTAGTCTTGCCTCTTTCAATTGACAACGGGACGCGGTGCCACTAATTCAACCTCCACCGGGGTCAAGCTCGGCCCAGATGGCGGAATTGGTAGACGCACTCGCTTCAGGTGCGAGCGCCGCAAGGCGTGGAGGTTCGAGTCCTCTTCTGGGCACCATACCTTAGTGCGGTGACGAGCGGTTTGGCGATTTTTGTGCTAATCGTGCTCTGATATTCGCTTGAAACGGCTTGATACCTATTCATGAGTGCCCCCCACATCCACCTGCACAAGGGCGACCTGCCTAAGGGTCTGAACTTCGGCACAAGCGTTGCCGTTGATAGCGAGACGCTGGGGCTCAACCCGCATCGCGACCAACTGTGTCTCGTGCAGCTTTCAGTTGGCGACGGCAGTGCCCATTTGGTGCAGCTTGACCGGAAAACCTATGATGCCCCGGTCTTGAAGGCCTTGCTTGCCGACTCCGGGGTTTTGAAGATCTTTCACTTTGCGCGTTTCGACATCGCCGCATTTGAAAAGTATCTCGGCGTGGCCACGACCCCTCTTTACTGCACCAAAATAGCGTCCAAACTGGTGCGCACCTACACCGACCGCCACGGCCTCAAAGATTTGGCTGCCGAGCTGATCGGGGTGGAGCTTTCAAAGCAGCAGCAAAGTTCGGACTGGGGCGCCGCGGACCTGAGCCAGCAGCAGCTTGCCTATGCTGCGTCCGACGTCCTGCATCTCCACGCGATCAAAGCCAAACTCGATACAATGCTGGACCGGGACGGCCGCTGTCACTTTGCCGATGCCGCCTTCAAGTTTTTGCCGGTGCGCGCCAAGCTCGATTTGGCTGGCTTCCCGGACGATGATGTTTTCGCGCACTAAGTCTGCGCAACACACAGCAAAATACAAATAATCACTATATTTTTCAACGTGTTGGTTTATTTTTCAGCCCCTATTAGCCGCGATCGCCCTCTCACGTGCGGCGCAAAAAACCGCGTGTAAGCCCATCCCGCCGCTTGAGGTAGGTCCCAATATCTCCCAAATTGGGACCCATTGAGAAGACGAGAGAATTTGAACGCCACTGACATTGGACCTCCGGCAGTTCGGGGCCTTTGCGGGGTGGCGCATATCAATTAGGCCAAGCGGCGCACAATCACGGATGGCCATAGCAACAGACCTTGATCCATCGACGAGTGGCCGCCGCGCGACGGGAAGCGGCATCATCACCGTCTTGGACCGGACACGTGGCATCAGCAAAGCCCGCCGGCATACGCTGCGCGTTCGGTTGCTGCGGTGGTCGCTGCCTATGCTTTTCGTCGCGCTCGTCGGTTGGTACTCCTCGGCAATTCTCAAATCCGCCGGTGTCGGAGCAAACCTGCCGCGCGTTTCGATCCCGCGAATTATCCCTGAAGAACTTTCCATGGCTAACCCGCACTACGAAGGGTTTGGCAAAGATGGCAGCTCGTATGTTTTGGATTCCAAAACTGCGCAGCAGGATCTCGGCAAGCCCAACTCCGTCAAACTGAACGGGATCACGGGCACACTTCTTCAGGCTGACAAATCGAAGACACTGCTGACGGCCACGCGCGGCGAGTACAACAGCAAGTCGAGCGTGTTGGAGCTGTATGAAAACATCGACGTCAATTCGGAAAGCGGCCTGAAGGCGCAGCTCACCCGCGCGACGCTAACGGCCAAAGACAACGTGCTCGTTTCTAAAGAGCCCGTCTCGGTTGAATTTACAGGTGGCAGCGTGCGCGCCAATTCGATGACGCTGCGCCACAAGGTGCGCGAGGTGACGTTCGTTGACAACGTGGCAGCGCGCATGATCCCGCAAAGCCCGGACGCTTCGAAGGCGCCAGAAACGGTGGCGGCGGCTGCAAGCGCAACGTCCATGTTTGCTACCTCCAGCGCTCCGCTCGACATCACTTCTAGCCGTCTCGACATCAAAGATGCGATCAAAACCGCGGTTTTCACAGGGTCCGTTAAGGCAATTCAAAACGATCAGTCCCTCCTCACGCCAGAACTGACCGTGACCTACGACGGGGATGCGCTGGCGACCACGAAACCGGCTGAGCAGCAGGCAGGTGGGAGTGATCTTGCAACGGGCAAGATCCGCCGCATCGTCGCCAAGGGGCCAGTCGTGATGGAGCGCGCGGGGCTCGATCGCGTAACGGCAGATGCTATGGATTTCGATGCCCAGGCTCAAACCGGAAGCCTCGTTGGTAACGTCATCATGGAATCGGGCGAAGACCGGCGTGCAACGGCCGAGCAGGCCGATCTCGACCAGAAAGCCTCGACGATCCTGCTGTCGGGCAACGTAATTGTCGTTCAGGGCAAGAACGAATTGAAGGGCGGCCGCTTTTTTGTGGATCGCGGAAACGGGCGCGCACTGCTCACATCTCCCGCCGGAGCGGGGCCTAGCCGCATTACCGCCCGGCTGGTGCAGGGAGACGGGAAAGATAAGAAGGGCACGGCGAAAGCCAAACCAGCTGCGGCTGAACCAGCCGAAGCGGTAACGGCGGCGGGTTCGTTCAAAACCGATCCCAATGCGCCCGTCGACATTGAGGCCGATCAGCTCGACATCAACGATTCGCAAAAGACAGCCGTGTTTCGTGGCGATGTCAAAGCCGTTCAGGGCGAATTTGTCATCAAGACACCAGAACTCGTTGCCACCTACAGCGGCAACGCAAGCTTGGCCGATCTCACACAAACTGCGACAGGCGCAGCAGATGCCAAGAAGCAATCGGCCGAACTCACCCGCATTGAAGCCAAGACCAAAGTGAACGTCACGTCGAAGGACGGGCAGTCAGTTGATGGCGATTGGGCGATCTACGATGCAAAGGCCAACACAGTTGTCGTCGGCGGCGAAGTGGTGTTGTCGAAAGGTGGCAGCATGGTTCGCGGAACGCGGCTGCTCATCGATACCGTGAGTGGCGAAAGCACGATTGAAACCGCTCCCGGTAAGGCCGTTGCCGTGCCCGGCGGCGGCGGGTGGTCAACGGAAGCACCGCCCGAAGGAGAGGCGGCAAATAGGGGACGGCCCAGTGCCGTGTTCTTCCCAGGTGAGTTGCGGCAATCCACTGACGGCAAATCCGGCTCCAAGAAAGACAAACCGGCAAAGGCGGACACGGCGGCTCCCACTGGCGCTGGCGCCTGGAAGGCCGAGACGTCCCCACCGCAAGCGTTGCAACCTGACAATTGAAAAACGCGCAATTGACACGCACACTAAATCGCGGACTCGTCACCATGTCCGCTTTCGGAGACTTTGATCCCTCGTGAAGCTTCCGTCGATTTCAAATTTGCTGACACGAAAATCGGCTCAGGGCGGCCAAGGCAACGGTGCAACCCCCGAGCCCGACGACGGCGGCTATAGCCGCGGCGCTGAAGGCTGGCTGACGGTTGCGCACGTTCAAAAAACCTACAAGAAGCGCATGGTCGTCAAGGGGGTAAGCTTAGCGGTCGGGCGGGGTGAATCCGTCGGGCTGCTCGGCCCGAATGGTGCCGGAAAAACCACCGTTTTCTATATGATCACGGGCCTGGTGCCCGCTGACAGCGGCAAGATCACCATTGATGGCGATGATGTTACCGGCCTGCCGATGTATCAACGGGCGCGGCTCGGGATCGGCTACCTGCCGCAGGAAGCGTCAATTTTCCGCGGCCTGACAGTCGAACAAAACATCATGGCGGTGCTGGCACTGGTCGAAAAAGATAAGAACCGGCGCAAAGAACAGCTCGATAGCCTTTTAGAAGAATTTAAGATTACGCGGCTGCGAAAGTCGCCGTCGCTGGCCCTTTCAGGCGGGGAGCGGCGCCGCTGTGAGATTGCCCGGGCGCTGGCGTCGCGCCCGTCGTTCATATTGCTTGACGAACCGTTTGCAGGCATCAACCCCATTGCCGTGGGCGATATTCAGGATCTGGTGCGCCATCTGACCGACCGTGGCATTGGTGTCCTCATCACCGACCACAACGTCCGCGAGACTTTGAGCCTTATTGACCGGGCCTATATCATCTATGATGGTCAAGTTCTGACACAAGGTAAGCCGGAAGAAATCATAGCGAACGAAGACGTTCGCCGGGTCTACCTCGGGGACATGTTCGTTAATGGCCGTTGATTAAACCTGGGCTAATAATGTGCCTGTTTCGGGTGCGTAAAGGCGTCAGGACATGGGAATATCTGCCAAACTTGAAATGAGGCAAGGCCAGCAGCTGGTGATGACACCCCAGCTGCAGCAGGCCATCAAGTTGCTGCAGCTCTCCAACATGGAGCTGTCGCAGTTCGTCGAGACCGAACTTGAACGCAATCCCCTGCTTGAACGCGACGAAACTCCAGAGACACCGTCAGCGCTTCCCGCCACCGAAGACCTGCCAGACCGGACCACCACCGCCGAATTGAACGCAGATGGCGATGGCACGGGTGCGGCCGCCGACGAACCCTGGCTGGATTTGAACAAGGTCGACCACGAGGCGACCGCCAACCTCGATACAGAATTTGAAAACGTCTATCCGGATGCCAGCGCCTCTGAAATGGCGTCCGATGCGACTGCGGCGGGCTGGGCTTCGCTGCGTCCTCAATCGGGATCGTTCGACGGTGACGATAGCAACCTGGAAGCGTACATCGCCAACGCTGTATCGCTCAAAGACCACCTGTCGGAACAGCTGCCGCTGGCTTTCACCGGTCCCGCGGAACGTCTCATTGGCCAGCACTTGATTGATATGGTGGATGAGACCGGCTACCTCACTGGCGACTTGGTTGCTTTGGCTGAGAAGCTCGGTGCGTCGTCTGAAATGGCCGATGAGGTTCTGGCGAAACTGCAAACTTTCGATCCGCCGGGCGTGTTTGCGCGCTCACTTGCCGAGTGCCTCGCTCTGCAGCTCAAAGAGCAAAACCGGTACGACCCGCAAATTGCTGTTCTGCTCGAAAACTTACCGCTGCTCGCGGCACACAATCTGGCCGGACTCAAGCGGGCTGTTGGCGTCGATCACGACGAACTGACGGACATGATCGATGAAATCAAGAAACTGAACCCAAAGCCCGGCCTGAAGTTCGGATCGGTCCACGTGCAGCCGATTGTTCCTGACATCCTTGTGCGCGCCGCTTCCGACGGCAGCTGGATCTTGGAATTGAACAGCGATACGCTGCCCCGCGTGCTGGTCAATCGCGCGTACTTGTCGAAGGTCAACAAGTCGGTCGCAAACGTCAAAGACAAAGACTACCTCATCGATTGTCTGCAAACGGCGAACTGGCTGGTGAAGAGCCTTGACCAGCGCGCGCGTACCATTCTCAGGGTCGCAGAAGAAATAGTCCGCCAGCAAGATTCCTTCTTCAGTTACGGCGTGCAGCATTTGCGCCCGCTCAATCTGAAGACGGTCGCCGACGCGATTTCCATGCATGAATCGACGGTCTCGCGCGTGACCTCAAACAAATACATGTCCTCACCGCGCGGCATTTTCGAACTGAAGTATTTCTTTACGTCGGCGATTCAGTCGGCGGGCGAAGGCGAAGCGCATTCGTCTGAGGCTGTCCGCCACCGCATCAAGCTACTGATCGACGGCGAGACACCGCGCAAAGTTTTGTCCGACGATATGATCGTCGACAGGCTCAAAGGCGATGGCGTCGATATTGCCCGGCGCACTGTTGCCAAGTACCGGGAAGCCATGCGTATTCCATCGTCGGTCCAGCGCCGCCGCGAGAAGCAATTCTCCGAACGCGCGGAGCGCCCGAGTTGATTTGAAATCGTTGGATTTTCGTCTTGAACGTGGTGCGGCCAAAGCCGCCGGCCTCTAGAAAAGTGCCGTGACGGGACGGTTTGCAGGCCCTACACTGCGGCTTCAAAGATCAACAACAAACAAGGTGTGCTGACCCGCCCATGACCCTCCAAATTACCGGCAAGAACGTCGACGCAGGCGATGCTTACAAAACTTACGTCGCCGAAAAGATCGACGCCGTACTGGGAAAATACATTGGGGCTGAAATCACCAGCCATGTCCGGCTAGAAAAAGAAAAAACACAGTTCCGCACGGCATGCTCGATCCGGCTCAGAAGCGGCTTGCTGCTGGAGGCCCACGGCGACGGGGCGACAGCCTACGCCAGCGCCGACAGCGCAATTGAGCACCTCGAAAAACGTCTGCGCCGGCATAAGCGCCGCATTAAGAACCATCATGGGCGAGTGGGTGTACCCGAAAGCGAAGCGCGCGACTACACTGTTCAAATTGATGACGCTGCAGAGACCGGCACTGTAGCTGCCAACGAAAATGGCACGCCCATTGTTGTGGCAGAAACGGCCCGAAGCATACGCGAAATGCCGGTCAGTGAGGCGGTCATGCACCTTGACCTCGCCGATAGCTCATTTCTGCTATTTCGGAATGCTGGACACGGCGGCCTAAATGTCGTCTACCGCCGTCAGGATGGCCATATTGGATGGATAGATCCTGCAACCAAGGCTCCGGCCGAGTAAGCCGGGTGCACGCCATACTGCCGGGGCGGCAGGGTTGTGTTCATTCAGGGATGACCATGCCGCGCTAAGACACGTTGTTCACTGCGCGACCGAAAATACCGGCCGGACTGTAAATTGGTCAAACAGTGGCACTAGGGGACACATTAACCTTGGTGCTGAGGCAATCCGGGATCAGTGCAGCGGTTGTTTGCACGCTGGCCGAATCGGCCCTACAGCGAACCGGCTGAACGGCCCGGCATAGCTCAGCTAAGTGTTAGGATGGCGAGACGATGGAACTCGGTGACATACTGGCTTCTGACGGCATTCTGCCGAAGCTGACAGCAACAACGAAAAAGCAGGCTCTAGAAGAACTGGCCGCCCTGGCCAGTAAAGCGACGGGACTTGACACCCGCGAAGTCTTCAATGCGCTCATCCATCGCGAACGGCTCGGGTCAACAGGGCTGGGCCACGGCATAGCCATTCCACACGTCAAATTCAAAAGCCTTAAGTCGATCGTGTGCCTGTTCGCGCGGCTTGAGACGCCTGTCGATTTCGAAGCCTCTGACGGTGAACCAGTTGACTTGCTGTTCTTGCTGCTCGCACCCGAGCACGCAGGCGGCGACCACTTGAAGGCGCTGGCAAGAATATCGCGGCTGGTGCGCGAACCGGCCGTTTTAGAACAATTGCGCAAGGCTCCAGACAAGGCCGCACTCAAGAAGCTTTTGACCACACCGGCCTCGCCTCAGGCAGCCTGAAGCCCAGCATCAGACGGCAACGGCCTTAAGCGCAGGCCCCCTGTGTTCCCATCACCATCAACGCCCCAAGCGCCAAGCCGCCTACAATGATGCGCCACCAGCCAAACAGCGCGAAACCATTTTTGCTCACGTAGTCGAGCAGGTATTTGACAACGATCGCGCCCGCAACAAA
>JANNXL010000545.1:0-8804 GCA_031409575.1 Hyphomicrobium sp. | reverse complement strand
GTTGCCGCCAAAGCCCGCCGCGCCGTCGAGCGCATGGTGAACCTAACGAACTAAGTCTCAGTGAGGGGTACTCATGGCGAAGTCACTCGTGGCAAATCCGGGCATGACGAAGATCAACGGCCGCACTGGGTTCAAGGGCTTCAAAAAGCCTGAACCTCAGCTTGGCGCGGGTGACGTTGTCATCGTCGGCGCAGGCCTTGCAGGCCTGTTCACGGCGCTCAAACTCGCGCCGTTGCCGGTCACCGTTGTCGCCGCCGCACCGCTAGGACAAGGCGCATCCAGCATGTGGGCTCAGGGCGGCATTGCCGCGGCGATTGGCGAAGGCGATACGCCCGAATCGCACGCTGCCGACACGATCGCCGCTGGAGCGGGTATCGTCGACGAGCGGGTCGCGCGGCTGGTGGCCTTCGAAGCCCACGAACGCATTGCCGATCTCCTGCGTTACGGCGTGCCTTTTGATCGTGATCTTGAAGGCCATCTGGTTTTGTCGCGTGAGGCAGCGCACTCGGAAAAGCGCATCGTGCGCGTATCGGGCGACCGCGCTGGTGCTGCGATTATGCAATCGCTCATCGCAGCCGTGCGCGCAACGCCGTCGATCCGCGTGCTTGAGCATCACGAAGCCGAAGAGCTTCTTGTTGAAAACGGTCGAGTTACAGGCGTACGCCTGCAGCGTTCGCAAGAGCAAGGCAATGGTACGTTTGACTTCCTGCCGGCGAGCGCCGTGGTGCTTGCAACCGGCGGCACTGGCGCGCTCTATGCTGTGACCACCAATCCGGCCTATGCCCGCGGCGAAGCACTTGCATTTGCCGCGCGCGCCGGTGCAGCCATCGCTGACGCCGAGTTCGTGCAATTCCACCCAACCGCAATAGATTGCGGCATTGACCCGGCTCCGCTCGCCACAGAGGCGCTGCGCGGCGAAGGGGCTATACTCGTCAATTCCAAGGGTGAACGCTTCATGACAGCGTTGCACTCCGACGCCGAACTAGCACCACGCGATGTTGTAGCACGCGGCGTCTTTGCGGAAATCGCAGCCGGCCGTGGCGCGTTTCTCGATTGCCGGAAGGCCATTGGTACGCATTTTCCCACCGCGTTTCCGACGGTCTATGCCTTGGCCATGAAGGCTGGCATCGACCCGGTGACAGAGCTTATTCCAATCGCGCCAGCGGCCCACTACCACATGGGTGGCGTTGCCACCGATCAGCAGGGCCGCACGACGGTTGAAGGACTGTGGGCTGTTGGCGAAGTCGCTTCAACCGGCCTTCATGGTGCCAACCGTCTGGCATCAAACTCGCTCCTCGAAGCCGTTGTGTTTGGCGCGCGTGCAGCAGCTGACATCTTGAAGCTGCTCCCGGCCGGCCATGTCGAACCACGCGCCAACCTGATGCGCGTCAAGAAGCCGGCACGGCCTGACCCGATGCGCCGCACGGCGGCACTCAACGAGTTGCGGCAGACGATGTCGCGTCACGTGGGCGTTGTTCGAACCAAAGACGGCCTGATGACCGCACTCCACACGCTGACGAAGATTGAACGGGCCGCCAATGGCGACGCGATCCTTGCCAACATGGCGTTAGCGGCGCGTTTCATTGCTGCTGCAGCCCTACTACGCAAAGAAAGCCGCGGCGGGCATTGCCGCAGTGATTTCCCGAAGACCGATCCCGATTTGGCCTATCGGCGGATTGTGACGCTCGATGATCTGGCTCGCCTTGATACAAAGCCGCCACGTGACGCGATACCCGCACTTCGGCACGGCTTTGCGGAACTCCCGTTGTGAAGTTATCATCACCGGGCAACGCGTTGGCGGGGCTGAGCTTGCCCAATGTCCTCGTCACCCGTGCGGTTGAAGCCGCTTTGCTCGAAGACCTGGGTCTCACGGGCGATATCACAACAATCGCTACGGTCAGTCCGGCTGCAAAGATTAAAGCAGTGTTTGCCTCCCGCAGCCCCGGCGTCATCAGTGGGCTGGATATGGCAAGAGAGGCCTTTCGCGCGCTGGACCCGTCCGTCGTTTTTGAAATTACTGTGCAAGATGGGGACAAAGTCAGCGCCAAAACCGTGGTGGCTAAGGTCTCCGGCAACGCCCGCGCCATCCTCACAGGTGAGCGCGTCGCATTGAACTTCCTTGGCCGAATGAGTGGAGTCGCGTCGCTCACGCGCCAGTACGTCGATGCAATCAGCGGAACCAAAGCCCAGATTGCCGACACCCGCAAAACCACGCCAGGTCTGCGCACCTTTGAAAAATATGCCGTCCGCTGTGGCGGCGGACATAACCACCGCACGGGGTTGTTTGATGCCATCCTCATCAAGGACAATCACATCGTCGCCGCCGGCGGTATCGCTTCGGCCATCGAAGCTGCCCGCGCCTATGCTGGCCACATGGTCAAAATCGAAATTGAAGTCGACACCTTGCAGCAATTGCAGGAAGTCCTCACCCACAAAGTGGATGCCGTTCTGCTCGACAACATGTCCACCGATACACTGCGCACGGCTGTCGGCATGGTGAACGGCCGCGCCATCACGGAGGCCTCCGGCGGCGTGAACTTGCAAACCGTACGCGCCATCGCCGAAACGGGTGTCGATATGATCTCCGTGGGGGCTCTGACGCACTCCGCCCCGGTGCTGGACCTAGGGTTAGATTTCAAGGCCTAAACATATGCACCCTTGCCGCGGTCCAGGCATGGCGGTCTGTCTTGAGCCAAGTGCCGACCCTGGTGTTGCCTAGCCAATAGCTGCCTCGCCGGCAACACGGGGATCCGTCGCATTCACAGCCAAACCAAAGCCTGGCACTGTATAATGACTCAGTTTGAAATCTGACCCACGGTGACAAGTGTGCCAGGGACTTCGATCGCGTGCTATGCTTAGCGCAAATCAAGGAGAACGCTATGAGCGATCGAGCCAACGAATTCCTAAAGACTTGGGTGACGGCAAACGTCTCGACTGTATCTGCCGAGGACCAGCCGACAACCGCCGAGAGCCTTGTTGCGTCGTGCATTGCCGATGCTGCTAAAATTGGAATCACGGAAGAAGAATTACAGGACGCATCTTCAGAGATTTTCGAAGGCGATCTCATTTCATATATGTCGGGTGCCATCGACGCGGCTGCTTTGGCTGACTTAGAAGCAATCACGAAGCAGGATGACTGATTATGCCTAAAGGCCCCAAAGGAGAGAAGCACACCGTAAAGGTGATGCGAATAGCAATGGGACAGAAATTTCAAACTGAGACACTACCGGGCACTGCTACCCCCTTTGTGGTCACGCCCAACCTCACTATAGTGGCGCGGAGCGGCGTTTCCCTTGATCAATAGCCTTTCATTTTAAACGCGGTTTCCCAGCGAAGGGTCACATGTTCAAAGTCCAAAGTGACCCAACTCAAATTCCGGGATGCGCATGACTGCTCAGCTTCCTGACGGCCCGAGCGGCTCATCGCCTCCGCGCACCAATCCGTCTGATATTGGAACTGCGCCTGGGTTGTTTCCAAGTGCATCACAACTTAGCGCGCTCGCCATGTTTCTCATGGCATCGTTTCTGTTGTTCCCGCGTTTTGCCCCAGTCATCCTTTTTGGCATTTTGCTCGCCGCTATCTTGATTGGGCTCGTACTCGCGCACCGAGGCAGAATAGCGAACCCGCTGCCGATGGGATCTGTAGACACCACTCTCGCATTTGTGGCTGCAGGCGCCTTCACTGCATGGGCGCTGGCTGCATGTTTGTGGTCGGCCGATCCAATTGGCGGGCTCAGCAAAGTCCTCATCTTAGCCGGTGTGCTGGTGATGGTGAGGGCGGCAATTGCGCAAATCGACCTTGCCACTACCGAAATCGTTGATGCTCTCTGGCGCGGCATGATCGCCGGACTACTTATCGGGGCGGTTTATCTCAGCATCGAAGCGGTGACATCCCGCGGGATCAGCAAATTTCTGTTCACGCATATGCCGTGGCTGCAAACCGGATACGAAAAGCATCTGCGAATCCGCAAAGGTCATATCGTCAATATATCTGACGCCAACATCAACCGGGTGACGGCTGTCTTTTCGCTGTTCTTGTGGCCTGCGCTGTTCACAGTTTATACGTCACTCAGCGGCCGCTTCAAAACCGCCGCGCTCGCGATCCTCGGACTGTCAGGGCTTATTCTCATGATGTTTTCGCGACATCAGACCTCGCAGCTGGCCATCCTTACGAGCGGCATCGTGTTTGGCTTGGCGTGGTACGCCCCCGTCGCGGCACGGCGGCTTGTGGCCGCCGGCTGGGTCGCGGTGACGGCGCTTGTTGTGCCCTTGTCACTCGCAGCGTATTCTCATCAGCTTCAGCTTTCGCCTGAACTCTTCAACACCGCGAAGGCGCGGGTGATCATTTGGGGCTACACAGCTGAGCAAGTTCTGCAGCATCCCATGATTGGTATTGGCACAAACGCAACTGGCACCCTCGACCAGCAGCGCCAGGCCGCAGCCAAAGAAAGACCTGCAGGCTATGCGTCAGCCAAAGAGACGCGCGCACATCCTCACAATTTCTATTTGCAGGTTTGGTATGAACTTGGCGTGGTGGGCGCCGTTCTGTTCGGACTGGTAGGGCTCGCCCTGCTGAACACGATCAAACACCTAACCGTCTCGCTACAGCCGATTGCGCTGGCCCAATTCACCATGACGGCCGCGATGATCGGATCGAGCTACGGGCTTTGGCAGACCTGGCTACAGGCCGCAATTGCGTTCGCGATCATCGCACTGCTTATGGCGATGAAGCGAGCAGGAGCACCGGATACGACGGGCACTGCTCCAAGCGCGGCGGGGACCCCATGAAGGTTCTGATGCTCGTTTCGAACCCGTGCACGCACGACGCGCGCGTTATCCGGGAAGCCGAAGCACTGGCCGGTGCCGGGCACATGGTGCGTGTTCTCGCCAAATGGGTACCCGGAACACAGCGCGAAGAAACACGCAACGGCGTCACCTATCACCGGCATGGAACGCCGCGTGTTTCTAACGTCGCGGCACCCGTCGCCGTTCGCCCTGCTCACACCCGCGCGGTGACAGCAAATGAGCCCGAGCCTTCGGCGATCCTGCAATTCAAGAGGAAACTTGGCGGTGCTTACAGAACGGTGGTACTGCGTGTTCCTCGCACTGGCCCCATGCTACTCAGTCATTCCCGCGACTTTACACGCCCTGGCGTTGCGTACCGGCCTGATGTGGTGCACGCTCATGACCTCGTTACCATGCTCGCTGGATATCGCATCGCCAAGCGCTCGAAGGCAAAGTTCATCTACGACTCGCACGAACTCGAAACAGGGCGGAACGCCAAGTACACCAATCTGGAAAAGGGCCTTCGCGAACGCTACGAAAAATTTCTGATCACCAAGACGGATGCAGTGATCACTGTTTCAGACAGTATCGCGGATTATTTGGCTGCGCTCTACAAGATCAAACGCCCCGCCGTCGTCCTCAATGCGCCTTCAATGACGGCAACAGCAGCTTCTGGTGATGATGTGCGCCGGCGGCTGGGACTTTCCGAAGCGACGCCGCTTGCTGTTTACGTCGGTTCGGTCACCACCAATCGCGGAATTGAAAACTGCGTGCGCGCATTGCCCCATGCGCCGGCCCTGCACATCGCGGCCGTCGGCCCGCGTGCCGCTCCCGTTGCACTATCGTTGATGCAGGAGGCCAAGGCGCTTGGCGTGCTGGACCGCTTTCACCTGATTGATCCGGTTCCGCATGAGGAGGTGACGGGCTTTATCAGCACAGCCGATGTTTCGCTCATTTTGATCCAAGACACCTGCCTCAGTTATCGCTTCTGCTTCCCTAACAAGCTGCTTGAAAGCCTTCTTGCCGGGGTGCCCGTGCTTGCCGCAAAACTGGTTGAGCTTGAGCGGATCGTTGCCAAGACGTCCGCTGGACTTGTAGTCGACCAGACAGATCCAGCGGCTATTGCTGCCGGTGCCTTGAAAATTGCGCAAGACCGCGGCCAATACGCGCCAGGAGCTGACACGATCGACTTCATCCGGCGGACGTATGCATGGGAGCAGCAGCGAAAAGTGTTGCTCGGGCTTTATGACGCGTTGGGACCATAGCTGCGCAATGGTGGGGATTTCGAAGTGAGAACAGAGCCGGACAATGTCGCCTCGCCAGCACCCGCCGCCACTTATCCCGCACCTTCGGCCGTGCTCGAATTGTTGAAGCCCATCACTTGGTTTCCGCCGATGTGGGCGTTCGCCTGCGGTGTGGTCTCATCGGGCGTTCCCATCATCGAGAACTGGTATACGGCCCTGGCCGGCATTATCTTGGCCGGTCCGTTGGTGTGCGCCATGAGCCAGGCGATCAACGATTGGTATGACCGTCACGTCGACGCCATCAACGAGCCGCAGCGGCCCATTCCCTCGGGGCGCGTGCCCGGGCTGTGGGGCCTCTACATCGCCGCTATCTGGTCGGTGTTGTCCCTCTTGGTTGCAGCCACGCTCGGCATGTGGGTGGTGATTGCCACCATCGCCGGTCTCATCCTTGCGTGGGCCTACAGCGCACCTCCTTTCCGTTTGAAGCGCAATGGCTGGTGGGGCAATGCAGCCTGCGGGCTATCTTATGAAAGCCTGGCGTGGATCACCGGCGCGGCGGCGATGCTGGGCGGTGCGCTTCCGCCGGACCAAGTTCTGGTACTCGCCGTCCTCTACGGCATCGGCGCCCACGGGATCATGACCTTGAACGACTTCAAGGCCATCAAGGGCGATCGCGAAATGGGGATCAATTCGCTTCCCGTCCTGCTTGGGCCTGGCCGCGCCGCACAGGTTGCCTGTGCGGTTATGGCAGTGCCGCAGGTGATCGTGATCGGGCTCTTAACGGCCTGGGGGCAGCATTTTGAAGCCAGTATCTTGGTCGTCCTGCTCGGCGGCCAACTGCTCATGATGCAGCGGTTTCTGCGCGATCCGATCAAAGACGCCTACTGGTATAGCGGTTTTGGTGTGCCGCTTTACGTGCTCGGTATGATGGCGAGCGCCATTGCGGTGCGCATGTTCGCCGTGACTTAAGTCAGTAAGCGGCAATTTTTTGTTTGGGGGACAATGTGCGCGCGTTTGATCCGCGATCGCTGGCCGCATTCGCTGGCTTGCTGATGTGTGGCGCTGGTATCTGGCAGCTTGAGAAGCCGCGATCTGGCCTTGCCATCACGCCGCTCCTGGTTGGCTCGACACCGGCAACGGTCTACCAGCGCACGAACGCCGGCAAGGCCCCGGCGGTTATCATCGCCCACGGATTCGCAGGTCGCGGCAGTTAATGGAAGCCTATGCGCTCACCCTCGCGCAGGCGGGCTACGTCGCGGTCTCGTTCGATTTCGGGGGCCATGGCCGCAACCCCACGCCCATGTCCGGAGATGTCACGCGTATCGAGGCACCACGCAGCTCCTGAAACGTGAAGTTGGGCGGGTGACCGATGCCGTTTTGGCGCTGCCTGGGGTAGACGGCCGCATCTCGCTTGCCGCCTATGGCATCTTCATATTCGGCGGCGCGCTTGACCGGTATGTTGCGTCTTTCATGCCAACGACCGCTCGCTTTCCGATCATTGCGGCCATCGCCTTGGGCGCAGTGCCCTACATGCTCGCCGACAGTCTCGCGGTGGATAACGGTCGCGCACCGTACCTGCGTGTTTTCATCGCGCGCGACGCTTTTCTTGCGCCATTGGGTGCAGCGGTTGCACTCGATTTTCAGCGGCTCTTTTTCTTGCTCATTATCATTCCGGTGATCGTCCTCTTCTTCATCGTTTTCGGACTTATGGGCGGCTGGGTAGGCCGCCGCACGATGTCACCGGCGGCGGCGGGCATCGGGCTCGGTGTCATTCTGGCGTGGTCGCTTGGCGTCAGTTTCCCAATGTTCTCGACGGGCTAAATCATGGACAGCATCAGAAAATGGCGTGATCCCCGCGCTCAACGGGCGCGTCGCCATTGATGACCCGGGCATAGTAATCGAACAGCGTCTCGGTTCCAGCTGAGGGCGTTGCGGCAGCGTCGTATCTTCCGGTCGGCGTATCGAGAACGAGCATCGATTCCGTGGCGTAGTAACGCCCAATACGGGCCAGCTCGGCCTTTTCCGCAAGCGATGGAACGACGCGGCCGAAAGCGCCCAGCGTCCAAACAATCGTATCAAGCAGCGCCACGGGCACGTGCTTGAATTTCGGCTCGCGGCCGAGCAGTGCAAACAAATGCTCGCCTTGCTGCTTTGGCGTGATGGCGTCGCCCGGGCCACCGATTGGCAGCACGCGGTTGTGGCGGCTCTCGTCATCGAAACATTCGGCGAGATAGTGGCCCAGATCGTCATCACTGATCGGCTTGCAGGCTGTCATTGTGCCGTCACCAAACACCAGGAAGGGCTTGCCCTTCTTCAAACGATCAATCTGTCCTGACAGCGACTTGAAGAAAGCGGTGGGGCGAACGATGGAATATGTCAGACCCGACTCGATCAGCACTTTCTCGAACGCAAGTTTGGCATGCTGGAATGCCAACAAGGGCTTTTGAACGCAAATCGCCGACAGCAGAACCATGTGCGTGACACCTGCCACCTTTGCGGCAGCCAACGCATCGGCATGGGCCTGATGGTCGATGGTCCAAGCGTCTTTGGGCGCGCCGGTCCGGGATGCCAGGCAAGAAACGAGGACATCAAACCGCTCGCCGCAAAAGCCGTCGCGCGCAATCGACGCCGCATCGGTCACGTCGCCCAAGCGGATGCTCGCCCCACGCACCAGCTGCGTGGTGTGTTCCGGTGTCAGTACGCCGCCAGCTCCCGCACGGGGCCGCACGAAGCACACGACCTCATGACCGCGCTGGACCAGCGCACGCACAGTGGC
>JANNXL010000544.1:0-17404 GCA_031409575.1 Hyphomicrobium sp. | reverse complement strand
CCGGGATATTTTGACAGTTACCGCGAGGCCGTTGCCCCCCGATTGCATCCGGTCTTAGAACGTCCGGTGGAACACAAACCACCTTGACCTCTACCATCTCTAATTAAGTGAACACAGTTCATACCCTTAAATTGAATGTTGTTCAATAGACTTCTTGAGACTCTGGCAACGCAACCACTCGTCACAGTAAACACCGGGTTATCAGACAGTTGATGCCACTTCCTGTCTTGCGCGAGCGCCAAATCTGCTGGTCTCAATCCGGCCGGTCTTTTTTGAGCCGCATCTCCGCGCAATGTGATAATATCCGAACGTCACTTAGTGGGGCTAGATGCAGGCGTTAAGGCACCGTACCGGGTTTGTTGTGCTGGCGCTCTTTGCGCTGGCAGCGCAGACGCTGGTATCGATTGGGCATTCTCATGCCTTCGAGCCAGCAACGTCACTCCAATGCCGCGCACTGACAGCATCCATGACTGGAGAGCCCTGCGCGCCCCATCATCATGATGAAAACGATTGCCCCCTATGCTGGATGACGCATATCTCGGGTTCAGCCGTCCTGAGCGCACTGCCCAGCATTGCTGTCCCACATTTCCATGGCGTGGCAACGCAGCCTGTGCTGCCCCAGCCCATGGCGCGTTCTCAATCCTGCGCCGCCTTTCAACCCCGCGGCCCCCCGGTGTCCGATCCTTTCTGAAATCACCGCACTCCAAGGACCCTTTCGATAGGGTGGAGTGGCGCCCTCGTCATATATCAATGCCGGACCTAGCGTAGCATTGGGCAGTGTCTCTGCTTTCGTTACGCAAATGGTTTGCGGCGCACTTGAAAAGATAAATCACATGAAACTTTCAGTCCTTAGCTTGTTGACCATTACTTTGGCCGCAGCGCCTGCCCTGGCCACTGACGAAGAAAAACGCGAACTGGGCGCGCATGAACACGGCCACGGTGTTCTCAACATCGCAGTTGAAAAGAACCGCATCTCCATGGAACTTGATGCTCCCGGCATGGACATCGTCGGATTCGAACACAAACCTGAAAACGACGAACAGAAAGCGACCGCTCAAAAAGCCGAAGCCTTACTGCGTGAAGCCCTCGTGCTGTTCAAAGTACCTGCCGGTGCGGGCTGCAAAGTGACGGAAGCCAAGGTCGCCCTTGAGTCCGAGGAAGAGCATGACCACGACGCAGGCAAGAAGGACGCTGCGGCCGGCAAAAACGATTCAACCGCCAAGCCAGCGGAGAAAGCTGGCGAGAAGCACGAGGAACACGAAGGTCACAACGACTACAACGCCACCTATGTCCTCGAATGTGCCAAGCCAGCCAGCATCACGTCGATCCAATTCGACTACTTCAAGTCGTTTGCAGGGGCAAAGGCGTTGACCGTCAACGTCGTTACGGAAAAAGCGCAAAACACCTACGAAGTCACCAGCGAGAAACCGTTACTCGACCTCGGCGGAACGATGTGAGCACGCCGGCAGTGCCGCTCCCCGAGAGCACAAAAAGCACAGACGCAATCGGCGCACCCGGCATCATTTCGATGTCGGGTGTCAGCTTTACGTGGCCGGGGCCGCACGGTTTTTCGCTGTCCGTTGAAAGCTTTTCGCTGGCAGCAACCGAACGGGTTCTGCTCATAGGTCCGTCGGGTAGCGGAAAGTCGACATTTCTGAGCTTGCTGACCGGGATCATTACCCCCTCGTCAGGCCGGCTTGAAGTGCTCGGCACGGACATCGCTCAACTTTCAAACGCAGCCCGGGACCGCTTTCGCGCCGAGCACATCGGCATCATATTCCAAATGTTCAACTTGCTGCCCTATGGCTCGGTAATCGACAACGTGGTGCTGCCGCTGAGCTTCGCTGAAGGCCGCCGTGCGCGCACTTTGGCGCGCGGAACGTCTGAGGACGAAGCGCGCAGGCTACTGACGAGCCTTGGCCTGCAGCGGGCCGACTACGAAAATGTGCCGGCTGCCAATCTCAGCGTTGGCCAGCAGCAGCGCGTGGCAGCGGCGCGAGCCCTCATCGGGCAGCCGGAACTGATAATCGCCGACGAACCCACTTCAGCGCTGGATCGTGACCTTCAGCAAGCATTTCTTGATTTGCTGTTTGCCGAAATCGAAGCAGCCGGCACGACGCTCATCATGGTCAGCCACGATGAAAGTCTCGGAAGCCGCTTCGACAGAGTTGTGCGGCTGAATGAGATCGCCATCACCCAACGCAAGGGGAACGCATCATGATTGTCGCACGTCTCGCCCTGCAATCGCTGCGCAATCGCCTTGGCACAGCCCTGCTGACTATACTCGCCATCGCGGTCAGCGTGATGCTGCTGCTCGGCGTTGAGAAAGTGCGCATGGGAGCGCGCCAGAGTTTCACCGACACCATCTCCGGCACAGATCTGGTGGTGGGTGCGCGTAGCGGAGCCATACAGCTTCTGTTGTATTCCGTGTTCCGCATCGGCAATGCCACCAACAACATCACCTGGAAGAGTTACGAAGACATCGCCAAGCGCCCTGAGGTCGATTGGATCGTACCGATGTCGCTGGGAGATAGTCACCGCGGTTTTCGCCTGCTTGGCACCACCGCAGACTATTTCAAGCGCTACAAATACAGGCACGGACAGCCGCTGGCATTTGCTGCGGGTGACCCGTTCAATGATCTGTTTGACGTGGTAATTGGCGCCGATGTTGCCGCCACCCTAGGATATGACGTGGGCACGAAGATCGTTGTGGCTCATGGCCTGGGCAGCGTGGCGTTTGTTGAACACGAGGACAAACCGTTTCGAGTTGCAGGCGTCTTGCAAAAAACCGGCACCCCGGTTGACCGCACGTTGCTTGTGAGCTTGGAAGCCATCGAAGCCATCCATATTGACTGGCAAGCCGGCATGCCTGTGGCGGGTGAAACGATTTCCGCAGACGCGGTACGCAAGATGACGCTCAACCCCAAGGCCATCACAGCGGCTATGGTGGGCTTGAAGTCGAAACTCTCGACTTTCAAACTGCAGCGTCAGATCAACGAGTACTCGCAGGAGCCACTGTCGGCGATCATACCCGGCGCTGCCCTGCAAGAGTTGTGGGGGCTTGTCGGCACCGCAGAAACGGCGCTTTCGGTTGTCTCTGCTATGGTCGTGGCAACTGCACTCCTTGGCATGGTGACAACGATCCTGACGACGCTGAACGAACGCCGGCGCGAGATGGCCATTCTGAGATCCGTTGGTGCGCGCCCGGCAACCATTCTCGGTCTATTGTCCACAGAGGCCGTGGTGTTGACCACGGCTGGCGTAGCGCTTGGCGTCATCCTGCTTTACACGGCACTCATATTCCTGAACCCGGCCATTGACCGGATGTATGGGTTGCAATTGAACATCGATCCTCCGGCTGCCCGGGAGTGGCTGACGCTCGCTGCAATTGTCTTGGCAGGTTTTCTGGCAGGGCTGATCCCGGCGCTGCGCGCTTATCGGCTATCGGTCGCTGACGGCATGACAGTTCGGACTTAAACAGGAAACAGCATGATCAAGTACGTCTCAGCGTTAGCGTTTATGGCCGTCACAGCCATCGTCATGCCGCTGAACTCCAGCCATGGTGCAGAGACGCCGCTTGCTCTCAAATGGGCGGAGCTTGTCCCGCCCAAGACTGCTCCACCCGATGTGTCAACCGGACAACCAAAACCCAAGCCATTCTTTTCTGGCATGCCAAGCAAGACCGACGATGGCGGGGCAGCACCGCCCCCGTTAGGCGATGCCAAATTCATGTCAATGAAACGCCGCCAGCCCGGCGGTGACCGGCCACCTGCCGTTGTGCCGGAACTGAACGGCAAGCGCGTTTCAATTGGCGGCTACGTGGTGCCGCTGGACTTTGAAAGCACCAGCATTAAAGAATTTCTGCTCGTGCCGTTCGTTGGCGCTTGCATTCACGTGCCGCCGCCGCCATCGAACCAAATCGTCTATGTGAAAATTGAAAAAGGTCTGGAGATTACGGGCCAGTTTGATCCGGTGACTGTCGTTGGCACCATGAAGACGGAAACGGCCTTCACCGGTCTTGCCGACGCCGGCTACAGCATCGACGCTGAGGCGGTTGAGATTTTGAAACCGTGAACTTAGACGCGATGAAAGCAGCAGTTCTCGGCCAACGGCACACTAGCGCGACGTGAACGGGTTCTTGAGGCTCCACAGCAAGCGTGTTGGAGCCTCAGTCTGGTATTCCGGCAGTCCAATCGTCATGCCTTGATGGCCGTCGCGCGGTTGAGCGGTGTACGTGCTGAACAGCCTGTCCCAGATCGAAAGATTGAACCCAAAGTTCGAGTTGTGCTCCGCGCGCAGCGTGGAGTGATGCACGCGGTGCATATCAGGTGTTACGAGAACCGAACGCAGTACGCGATCGAGACGGGGTGGAAGGTCAATGTTCGAGTGACTGAACATTGCACACGAGTTGAGCAGAATTTCAAAAATGAGCACGGCAAGCGCTGACGGCCCGAGTACAAGCACCCAGCCAACTTTGTAGAGCATCGACAGGCCAATCTCGATGGGATGAAACCTAAGTGCGGTCGTGACGTCAATATCCACGTCGGCGTGATGCACACGGTGCAGACGCCACAGGACGGGGATCTTGTGGGACAGCACATGCTGAACCCAAATTGCGAAGTCCAAGATGACCACAGCGAGCACGATCTCAACCCACGAAGGCCAGCCGAGTTTGTTCAGAAGGCCCCACCCTTGCGCGCCGGCCACTTCGGCGGCAGCAAGCGCCACGAGTGGAACCGCCACCGCGCCCGCCAGAAGCACAAGCCCGCGCACCACGGCAATGCCGGTTCCAACAACAGCTAAGTTGGTTAGCCAGCGGCGCCCTTTGGCGTGCAACAGGGCACGCTTGGGGATGAGGACTTCCAAGACGCCCATCACCAGCAGAACGCCTGCAAACACTGCAAAGCGGACGACAGGTTCGGGCAGCGAAAAGAGAAGTTCCATGGATAGGCTTGTGGCTCCAGGTGCGTTGAATACTCGGGATATTATACGGACAAAGGATGAGATCGGTTGCCGAACGGCCCTGCCAAAACGTGTTGTTAATTTTTTTTGCCCGGTGCCGTCTGTAACTAAGGTCACGGGGCGGGGATTGAAATTTATACTTCAGTTCGCATGCCGGCAGTCCTGATCACGGAGTAAGGCGTCTGCTGAATTTAACGTCAGGCGGCTGGAGCTTGCGACAATTCTTTATATAGTTTCATGCGAGTATCATTTAATAGCCGGGGGTTAAGATCGCGCCTGCTGCAAGTGCACTCACTCAAGCCAACTCTCGACCACCTGTTTCTTGGGATTTGATGCCCCATGACCGCTGACATCATTAATCTGCGAAAGGCCCGCAAGGCGAAGGCCAAGCAGGCGGAGCGCAAATCCGCCACCGAAAATCGCGTGCGCTTTGGGCGTACGAAAGCCCAGCGCGTGCAAGACGCCGCTATTCTCAAAATTGATAAATCGAGACTGGACGGAGCGCGGCGTTCAAACCCCGATGAAGACGAAGATCTCGACCCAGGCGCTGTGTCGTGACCACGCCCGCCATCAACCACCGGCCTGTGAAGCGCTCCTTCTCGCTGCAGGGGCATCGCACGTCGATTTCGCTTGAGCAGCCTTTTTGGGAAGCCCTGAAAGAGGCGGCAAGCATCGAAGGCATCTCGCTCGCAGCTCTCGTGGCGCGCATTGATGAAACACGCAACGGCTGCGGACTTTCAGGTGCGGTGCGCATTTGGGTGCTTGAGTATGTGCGCCGCCGGGCGGCTTCCACGAGCTATGAAGGCGGCAACCGCGACTAAGGGCATCGCGACTCTAAAGCTTAATAAGGCTGGGTTTGAAACGGCTGCCATGGATTTTCAGCAGGACGCTTCCTGCGCACGGTTGGACGCGGCGGACTTGCGCCCGATTTCACGGCATCGACCGTCGCATTCTCTGCCTGTACGCCCGAGACTGCCTGCGCATCATCCGCTAGAGGCGTATCCGCTTTTGCCGCATCTCCGTCGCTCTGTGCAGCAACATCAGGCGGCAAGGCCGTTCCATCAGCGGGAGGTGCGGCTTCAGATTGCCCAGCTGGCGTTGCTGGCGCGGGTGGTTGCGTCTGACCGGCAGGCGGAGCAGGTAAGCCTGCAGCAGCGGCCGCGGCCGCGGCATCTCTCGTTGCCTTTGCGGCGGCGGACGCTTTGATGCGTTCGGCATCGAGTGCTTTGCGGCGCTCTTGCTCTGCCTTGGCTTGCGCCTGGTCGAGCTTGCGCAAGTGTTCCAGCTCCTCGACATCGCGCTCCATTTTGCGCACCGACAACTCGCGCTCCAATCCCTCGATGGCGATAGCAGGTTCCAGATTGGCAATGTCTTTGAGCTTGCCTGCGTAGACAATGGAAACCGGCGCCAGCATCATGCGCTCGCCGGGCGGGTTCAATTTTTCAACCTTGGGCTCGATTTGCCATTGGCCATCAAATTTCAAAGTGTCGAGTTCCACAACGGCATCGAACTGCGACCGGCCTTTGGGTGCATCGATGCGAACTTTGTCAAACCGGACGACGCCGTCTCCCACGTTCAGAGGAATCGTCAGGGCACCAAGTGGCTGTGATGTATCTTTCAAGGCAGCGCGCACTGCGAATTCAAGCTCCTCCCCTGAAACGGGACCCTTGCCCTGTAGTGCGGCCTCGGCAATGGCAGTCAACGAAGCCGGCGCGTTGACATTGATCGCGCCTTCGGCAAGTGCCAGTTCTCCCTTGCCCTGCAAATCTGCAATCAGTCCCGCCGGACTCGCGCCGCGTCCTGTTGCATCGAGCTTCAAGGTTGCGGCAGACCCGGAGCTGCCTCCAGCCCTCACTGCTAGCGCCAATGAGAGCTTGAGCCCCGTGGGGTCCTTGTCGAGCGTCAGTGCTGTCGTGGTCAACCCGCCCAGCGCTTTGCCTTCAAGGCGCGTCACATGAATCTGATCGGGCGATAGTGCCGCCTCAAGGCGCGCGCCGGTGAGCGTAAGACCGGGCTCAAGACTGAGCGAACCGAACGACGCCTTGATGGTTCCAGACAGGCCGGACATCACGATCGTGTCAAATGCTTGCGACGGCCACACAGACTGGAGCGCCTCGTCCGGCGGCAAGACTTGGGCTTGTTGCGCGTGTAACGCACGCAACTTCCTTCCCGTTGGCTGCGGCTTTTCTTCCGCTACTGGCTTTGCGATGACCGGCTCAGCCGCCACTTCGGACGTCAAAAGGGCCAAGAGGGTCGAAACCTGCGCGGTATCAACTATGAGATTTGCATCAAACGATGACGCGGGTTCTGTCCCTGATAGCCGCGCAGCAGAACTCAACACAACGCGGCCTGAAAGCTTCGAATTGCCCAGCTGCACACCTTCCGATGTGAACGTGCGCGCGCCATTGCTGCTCGCAACTTTGATTGTTCCGGCCAAGGGAACCTGCCCAACGCCTTTGCCCCCTCGCAAGCCACCGAGCGCCAGCACCGTGCGTGCATCATCTGCCTTGACGGCCACGTCACCGGACGCGAGCCAACCGTCTTTGGGGTCGAAACTCATGGTGCCGTTATAGGTCGCATTCAGACCTTCTGAGCGAATCGCAGCGTTTGAAAGGAAACCTCCGCCGGTGCCAGCCACTGCTTTGATTTGCACGCGCCCAGCGCGCGGCTGACTAAAATCCTGCGCTGCGAGCTTGGCATCAACGCCCAAGAGAGCGGCAGCAGTGAGCGCAATGTTCCCGCTTTCGGCCGTCAGCGTTACGTCACCCGGCGATGTGCGCCAATCGCTAAATGGGCCATCAACCTGCATGCTGCCAGACACCCGCGCTTCACCTGCGACGCCGTCAAATTGAATATCTGCCGAGCGGGCGGCGCGCGTTCCAAACTGAGCACTACCCGCAATCCGCAAGGGGGCCAGGATGCTGAGATTTTGCGCACCGGCTTGATCGCTGACCGCGAAATCCAGCGCGCGGCTCAATGCAGTGAGGGCGGCAGCATCCGGAGCCACCACACTGCCCCGCACTTGACCAATGAACCCAGTCGGTGACGCACCCGCACCTATGGCAGCAGGAACGGGTGCCGATGCGTTTTGTGTTTGTGTCTCGCCTTCAAGTTCGACCGAAAGCCCGTCTGCCGTTGTGAAGTTCAATTTCGGCATGGCAAGCGTGCCATTCTCAATCGCAAAATTGGCATCTACATTTTTCAGAACACGCGCACCATCCGCCAGTTCGCCGGCGCGCAAGCGCACCCGGAAGTCCATTTCAGCCGGCGCTTTCGCAGCGTCGGGCGATGCCGGTGTCACAGATATGGGTGCCGCCAAGGGCGTTCGCATGAGCCCTACGACAAAGTCCGGATCGAGGCTGCCGGGCCAAATGGCTCCCGCATCGAGACGGTCTCCCTCAACCACGAGAGAAATCTTGCGGCGGCCCTTCAAGGTCGCGGTCAATTCGCCGGACAATGGCATGCCAGCGATTTCCGCAGTGGCATCTCTAACGCTGATATTGGAATGCGAGAGGGAGAGCGCGCCTTCCAAGGCAAATGGACCATCCGCACGGGCCGTCACCAGGTTGGGCTGGCCGGTGCCCCAAACGGTAAACCGCTGCAAGCTCTGGCCGTGCAGTGCAATCATGCCGTTAAAAGCACGCTCGGCGTCCACACCTGTGAGCTGGCCATCGAATTCAACACGCGCGCCGCCAGGAAGGTTGGCACGCACGTCTTTAAGTTCGAGCGCGCCGCCAGCACGGCTTGCTTCGAACCGCACATCACTCACGGCATCTCCACCCAGCGTGACCTGATCGAGCAGCACCTTCGTGTTGGTATCGGCCTCGTCCGGCAAGATGGATGCCAAGGCATCGAACAGCTGCCGCGCAATATCGAGGGGCACCGCCTTGCCGCCGCCGGACAACTGATCGAAGTCCAGCCAGCGCGACGCCAGCGCAACTTCCATCCGGGTCCGCTCGGGCCAAGACACTTTAGCCGAGCCGGTCACAAGTTGCGGTGTCGCGCTTTGCTGTAGGGCAATTGTGATGTCTTTGGCTTCAAACCCGGTTGCATCACCGGAAATTTTTGCGGTGACTTCGGACGTTGGGACCGGAGTGTTGTTTGCACCCTCAGCGCCGAACAGCGTGACGTTTAAGATTGCGGTGAGGTCGCCATCAACTTTGGCACGTCCCATCACGTCGCTGAGGCGACCGCTCAAGGTGTATGTGTCGCCCGATAGCACTGTCCGCGACGTGACTTTGAAGTGCAGGTCCTGTCCAGATTCGGCCGCAGATGTCGCCAGCCGGACTTCGCGCTTCACTTTTGAGACGCCCGACTGCAGCGTGCCGGAAAACTTGTACGGTCCATTCAGAGCTTCAGCGGTAAACTCGCCATCTATCGACTCAAGGCGCGCAATCTCTGGCCGCGCAGTGGTACCCATGACCAGCGCGCCTTCCGTGATCGTCACGGACTGCAGGCTGACCCCTTTGGGTATAAGCGGCATTTGACCGGGATTGATCGATAGCGTCTGCCAGTTACCGCCGCCTTCGGGAGAGGACACAAGCTGGATGACTGGGCGGCGCACTTCGATTTTGTTTGCTTCCAAAACGCCCTTCAAGAGCGGCGGCACGGATAGCCACATTGTGAAGCTCTCCGCCCGAAACAGGCTTTCGCCTGTCACGCTTGAGGGGTCGGCTATTTTGAGTTTTTCAAGGCTGACATAAGGAGCTGGAAGCAGGCGGAGATTGACGGCGCCGCCGATGCGAACATCACGGCCCAAAACGCGCGTGGCTTCTTCCTCGAACACACCGCGATAGCTGTTCCAGTCGACAAAATGCGGCACCGCAAATAGCGCCGCCAGCACGCAGACAAGAAGGCCGCCAATGTAGAGCAGCGCGTTGTTCATGCGCGATTGTTCACCCTTGCGACGTCCAAAACGACAGAGCCACCGGAGATGGCCGAAATCCAGACCGGCGCCCGTGCTGCCTGCCATACGCCTGAGAATTCAGGGTGGCCGGTGGCATGCCGGTCCTCAGTGAGTTCTAGCGTGTATGATTAACTAACCACACCATAGCTCATGCAGACCGTAGCTTGAAACCCAATTGCAGCGTTTTTACAGGTTCTCAGACCGGCTTCGTATTGCAGATACGCACAAAATTCCGGCATGCGGGCTTTAGAACAATGTGGGTGGCGGTCGTTGCCCGATTGCTGCCAGATGGGTCGTGGTATAGGTGCTTGGTATGACCCTGCCAGGAAAACATTCCACGAACACTGCCCAGCCCGAGCCCGATGACGATGGAGCTGCACCGGGCAGCGAAGACCCGCCTTTCGATCTGCCTGCCTTCGATGCCAAGTCAGCCCAAACGCCGGCACCGCTCGCGCGATCACTGTCTAGCCGCGCAGTGGCGGGCCCGCCCATGGCGGCACCCTCGGCGACATATCTTGACCGCCTCAACCCCGAGCAAAGGGCGGCAGTCGAAACACTTGATGGCCCGCTGCTTGTGCTCGCGGGAGCCGGAACCGGAAAAACACGGGTTTTGACGGCGCGCATCGCCCATATTTTGGCAACACGGCGTGCTTGGCCGTCTCAAATCCTCGCAGTCACGTTCACCAACAAAGCCGCCCGCGAGATGCGCAGCAGGATCGCCGCCCTCACTGGCGAAACCGTAGAGGGTATGCCGTGGCTCGGCACATTCCACTCCATCGGCGTCAAGATTTTGCGGCGGCATTCGGAGCTGGTTGATCTCAAGTCTAAGTTCACCATCCTCGACACCGACGATCAGATCCGCCTGATGAAACAGGTCATCGAAGCAGAGGGGCTCGACAAAGAGCGCTGGCCGGCGCGCCAGCTTGCAGGTCTGATAGATGATTGGAAGAATCGCGGGCTCGTGCCCTCGAAGGTCCCCAAAGGCGAGGGCATAGCCTTCGGTGGTGGCAAGGGTTTGGAGTTGTATACAGCCTATCAAAAGCGGCTGAAAGAACTCAACACCTGTGATTTCGGAGATTTGCTGCTTGAAGGACTGCGGTTGTTTCAGGAACATCCAGATGTCCTTGAAAGCTATCAGCAGCGCTTTAAGTACATCCTTGTTGACGAGTATCAAGATACGAACGTCGTGCAGTATCAGTGGCTGCGATTACTCGCTCAAGGATCGCCCAACATTGCCTGTGTCGGCGACGATGATCAATCGATCTATGGCTGGCGCGGCGCGGACGTCGACAACATCCTGCGCTTCGACAAGGATTTCGCCGGTGCCACTGTCATAAGGCTTGAACGCAATTACCGTTCGACCGGTCACATCCTGGCGGCAGCGAGCGGCGTTATCGCACACAACAAGGGCCGTCTGGGCAAGACGTTATTCACCGATGGCGAAGCCGGCGCCAAGGTCTCGCTCCTTGGCGTGTGGGACGATGAGGAAGAAGCGCGCGCCATTGGCGACGACCTTGAAGAATTAAGGCGGCGAGATAACCGGCTGAATGAGGTGGCTGTGCTTGTGCGTGCATCCTTCCAGATGCGTGCCTTTGAAGATCGCTTCATGACGATGGGCTTGCCGTACCGTGTTATTGGGGGTCCGCGATTTTATGAGCGCCAGGAAATCAAAGACGCCATCGCCTATTTCGAAGTGACGGCCAATCCCGTCAATGATCTAAAGTTTGAACGTATTATCAATGTGCCCAAGCGTGGACTTGGCGACACCACGGTGCAGCGCCTCCACGCTCTGGCGCGCGCGCGCTCCATTCCGCTTTATCAGGCCGCCCGCGAAATCGTCGAGACCGACGATTTGGGCGCCAAGGCCCGTAAGACACTTTCAGAGCTTGTTGCCGTGTTCGATCGCTGGCGGCGTCAATCTGAAGGCCTGAAGCACACCGAACTCGCCGAAGTCATCCTGGATGAAAGCGGCTACACCGCCATGTGGCAGGCGGATAAAAGCCCGCAAGCTCAGGCGCGCCTTGAAAACTTGAAAGAACTTGTGCGCTTCATGCATCAGTTCGACACGCTCGGCGGCTTCCTCGAGCACGTCTCTCTCGTTATGGATGTTGATCAGGGCGACGATGGCCAGCGCGTGTCTCTGATGACGCTGCACGCGGCAAAGGGTTTGGAGTTCGAAACCGTCTTTCTTCCTGGCTGGGAGGAAGGTCTGTTTCCACACCAGCGCTCCCTTGATGAGAGCGGGCTTGCCGGCCTCGAAGAAGAACGCCGCCTCGCTTACGTTGGCATCACGCGCGCCAAACGCGTTGCCAAGATTTCGTTTGCCCAGAACCGGCGCACACGCGGATTGTATCAGTCGGCGGTCCCCTCGCGATTTATCGATGAATTGCCCGAGGCGCACGTCGAGGTGCAACAAACCCGCAGCCCGTTTGGGGGCGGTTCTAGTTATGGCGCATTCGGAGCTGGCGGTTCACCGGGGCGGAGCCGGTTTGACGAACGTCCGCAGCAGGCGTTCCAATCGACATATGACACACCGGGATGGCAGCGTGCGCAAGCACACAACGCAGCCCAGACAGCTGCGGCTCAAAGCGGTGCCAAAACACAGCAAGAAGGCCGATCGTGGGGACAGCGCTCCGGGCCAGTCAATAGGGGTCCGCAAACGATCGAGGGGCAGCTTGTTGCAGTGTCAACGGCCAGCGAATCGGGCTTCGCCATGGGTGACAGGGTTCAACACCAGAAATTTGGTTCAGGCATTATCTCTGGCGTCGATGGCAACAAGCTAACGATCGACTTCGACAACGCTGGCCGCAAACGCGTGATCGACAGCTTTGTCAGCCATCGGTAACGCTCGCGGCCTGCCTCAACTGCTTTAGGGTTCGCCGATTATTGGTTTGATTGTCCGCCGCCGCCCGAGTCGCCGGACTGGTCGGAGAACTTGGTCTTGATCGATGCATGCTTGTTGATCAAGTCGAAGTATTCCGAGTTGTCACCAATGGTCATCGTCGGCGAGCAGTTTGGTGTGCAGGTGTAGGACTGGCGGCCGCCGCCTTTGGTCAGGTTGACGACGCGCTGATCATCCTGCTGAACGACAACGCGCTGATCCTGAATGACGTTGCGCTCAGCATCGAGCGCAATAATGTTGGTCACGCCGAAGGTTTTCCCCGTGACCACCAAAAGGTTGCCGCTCTGAACCGTCACGTCTGCGATGGACGGGTTTCCGACAATAATGTCAGCAACCGGACGCGGCAGGCGCAGCAGCTGAGACTGATCGTACCGGACCACGAGGTCATTGGCGGCCGCGGGCGTGGCAGGCCACAGCACGGCGGCCATAAGCGAGCTGATGACGGCAAAGGATTGGCTGCGCCCGATCGGCATGGGAGTGGTCCTCATAGTTGGCTGCAATTTTTCTCATTAGCTCAGAAATTGGTGAATGAACTGCAAACGACTGACCCGGTGCGAGGCAAGCTCCGGGCGGCAGGCATGCCTGATCAGCTGGTTATCGGCTGCAAACAGAAGGCACCACTCGCCGGATGCTGGCGTGCGAGGCCAGAACCCGCAGTGCCTGAAAAGTCGTTGTCGTCAACGCGAGCCAAACGTCTGATGAACGGCCAGACGAAACTGCGATGGGGCCAGGTTTTAGCAGAATTACCGCAAGTATATATTTCAAGAAATGGAATGATAATAGAATATTAAGCAACAAAAGTTCATGATTTTCTTTGTCACGCACGTCATGTAAAGAATACTTAATCTATATATTCTTGAAAATCATTCAGAATTTCTAGTTTAGATCAAAATTTATCTGGACATTTATCAGTTCAGCAGGACTTGTTTATTTGCCTGTTGGATCTTTTACCTGATCTTTACATGAGGGAGATATTCTAGCTCCAGTTCAGACACGAGCGCTCTGGCACTCAGGATTGAACTGGATCAGTCAGACACAAACTAGGAGACTTAAGTCATGCAGAACCTTTTCGCACGTTTCGTTTCGGATGAGTCGGGCGCAACCGCCATCGAATACGGCCTGATCGCTGCCATCGTTGGCGTTGGCATCATCTTCAGCCTCGGCACATTGAAGGACGCTCTCGAAACGACCTTCAACACCACCAGCACCGCAATGACGAGCGCTAACTAATCTAAATACATGCGGTCTTTGGAGCTCTGCTTCGAGTTCGCATGACTGGGTATCTCCGAGGTCCTCTGAGCGCAAGCTCAGAGGACTTCGTGTTTTAGGGCCGGCGGCGCGTTGCCCCAAGTCCAACTCCAAGCCTGCCCTGCATATGGCACTCTGCGTGCCGGAATGGTTAAGCCAACTCGCAGGATTTGTGCAGCTTTCTCGAAACAATTTATTGATATTGTTATAAGTTCCAGATTTCTATTTACACCTTTGAAATTCTGTCCCGATAAATTGTGAGGCATTCAAACTTTTGCCCAACTTGCGTAAATGCGCGCCTGCACAGGCAGATCTTCACGGAATGGAACCGCATCGATGAGATCAATATTTGCAAAATTTGCACAGGACAATTCCGGCGCTACGGCCATTGAATATGGGCTGATTACCTCGATCGTGGCGCTTGGCATTATTGCTTCGCTGACGGGCTTGCGTGACTCGCTGCAGGTGGTTTTTGGACTCGTCGTTGCTGGATTTCCTAATTGAGGCCTGGCACGCACGCTGGGTATCTGCACGAGCTGCACTCGCAGCAAATTTGCAGCGCAGTTAAGGGTCGATTAGCGGGACGTTGGCATATTGGGTCCGCAGCTGCAGGTCAGGTCACTTGGCTGGGCGGCACCAAGTGTATGTGGGAGACGAAATCGTGGACTGTACTTTGCTTCTGCTTTTTCCAGCGGCCATGGCCTTCGCAGGCGCGATGGATCTTTTCACGATGACCATTCCCAACCGCATCTCGCTGGCGCTGATCGCAGCCTTCATCGTGTGCGGGTTGTTTGCTGGCCTGACGCTCGAGCAGTTCGCCATGCACCTTCTCTGCGGCGTTGCCATCTTAGCCATTGGACTCGCCATGTTTTCGGCCGGTCTCCTTGGTGGAGGTGATGCGAAGCTGATGGCCGCCTCGGCAATCTGGATTGGCGCTGACAATCTGATGCTCTACTTCTTAGCGATCTCGGTGTTGGGTGGAGTGCTCGCACTTGTGCTGCTCGGATACCGGAAAATGCCAACGGAATCCTATAATCTACCGGCATGGGCGGAACGTCTGCACGTGAAGGGCAGCCACATGCCATACGGCGTCGCCATCGCTGCGGCCGCCCTTTGGATCTATCCCAAAACGATCTGGTTTGCGACTTTCGCCGGCTGATCTTGAGTTCGTTCGCACGCCGGACGGGTCTACCGAATCAAATCATTGAACGCCATCGCTGCCGATTGAGCACGCTATACGGCCGCGCTCGAACACTCTTATTCTTGAGGCACGCCGTCTGCTTGCGAGCGAGTCTGTTGAACCGTACGTATGCGCGCAAAATGCCCATCGCCCTGCTTTTTTTTCCGAACTGTAACAACCGCAAACAGGCCGTTCTGCCCCAGCATGTTTCTCATTTTAGCGCGTCCGTTAACCCGGCGTTGATGTTTATCCCGCAATGATCAGGGCAGATCAAATCGCCAAAGGCCATACTCGGCCTGATCAAGGACGTGCCGCTCATGAAACGGGCTCAGCTTATCGGGATTTCAGTCGCAGCCGTGGCCGGCTTACTAGCCATCGTCATGGTACAGCGCGTGGTCAACAAGCCCGCGGTGGTGAAGACCCAGGAAGTCACCATCAACTCAACCGAAGTCTTGACCGCCCGCGTTGATATCGGACTTGGCACAGTCGCAACAGACAATCTTTTCCGCTGGCAGGCATGGCCTGCTGACGCAGCTGTCGGACCTGGCTTTGTCACGCGCAAGTCAAATCCTGGCGCCATGTCGCAATTTTCGGGTTCCATCGCGCGTGCACCCATCATGGCCGGCGAGCCCGTGACCACCACAAAGCTGATCAAGGCTGGCCAAGGGGGCGTTCTCGCAGCCATTTTGCCCGCCGGCATGCGTGCCATTTCGACGAAGATTAAAGAAGAAACCGCAGTCGGGCGGCTCATCATGCCAAACGACCGCGTCGATGTTATTCTGATCCGTCGCATGCGCAGCCGTAGCGGTGTCGAAGACTTTGTCAGCGACACGCTTTTCAGCAACGTGCGGGTTCTGGCCATTGGCCAGCAGATTGAAACCAAAGAAGGCAAGAAGTCTGCCGAGGCGAACGCCGCGACGGCAACGCTTGAGTTGACTGCCAAGCAGTCTGAGATGCTGGCACTTGCCACTTCGATGGGTGAAATCAGTTTGACCCTGCGCTCCATTGCGGACCTGCAGGCAGATGGCACCAGTCCTTCGTCTGACATGGATTTCAACAAAACTAAGACCAGCAGTGCCGTCCGAGTGTTGCGTTACGGTGTCAAGTCTCGTGCGTATGGCGTGAACTGACCGCTTAAAAATGTAGCTCGCCCGGAAGGCTTTAGACCAATGCAGAAGATCTTTAGTTCGCCTCGGGGCTGGACCCTGGCTAGCAGTGCCATGGCAGCCACGATGGTTCTCTTCACAGGTGCGATGCCCGTTCCGCCGGCTAGTGCCGCCCCGGCGAAGTCTGCACCAGGCGAAGTTGTAGGGCAGCATTTGTCAGTGCTGAATATCAAAGACAACGAACTGCCGATGACCAAGCGTGTGGTTCTCGGCCGCAACAAAGCGATGATGATCGAACTGCCGCGCGACCTGCGCGACGTGACAGTTTCGGCCCCTGAAATTATGGATGCGGTCGTCCAATCCACCAACCGGGTCCACCTGATCGGTAAAAAGAACGGTCAATCCAACGCGTTCTTCTTTGACTCAAACGGCGAATTGATTCTGACACTTGAAGTTCTGATCGACCACGACACGGCGGCTCTTGATGCCTTGCTCAACCGCTTGATCCCCGGCGCGCACATCGTGTCCCAGATCTTGAACGAAACCGTCATTTTGACGGGTTCGGTGCGCAACCCAATCGACGCGTCACGCGCTGCTGACATTGCCTCGCGCTTTATCGTTCCCGTCGATAAAGCCGACGAAGTCAGGCGCGACGCGCCAAAAGTTATCAATATGCTGGCCGTCGAAGGCGAGGAGCAGGTCAACCTGCGCGTCGTCGTGGCTGAAGTGCAAAGATCACTCCTCAAGCAGTTCGGTATCAACATGGGCGCAGTGATTAACGCTGGCAATTTCAGCACAGCACTTCTCACAGCCAACGCTTTGCCGCTCACGGCGGCAGCCGGCCTCGGTACACTGCCCATTCCTGGCTTTCAAACTAGCGGTGCTGGGGCAGGCAGTATCGCGAACTATAATCCAGGACCAAATGGCGCTGGAGCTCCTTTTGGCAACTCCGGCTTCGCTGGAGACTGGAACAATGGGCCCGGCGGCTCACAGATCTCCCACGCCATTCGTGCACTCGAACGCGACGGCTTGGTCAAGACCCTCGCCGAACCCAATCTGACTGCAATCTCCGGCGAAGCGGCCAAGTTCCTGGCCGGCGG
>JANNXL010000543.1:0-13861 GCA_031409575.1 Hyphomicrobium sp. | reverse complement strand
TGCATAGCCGCCAGGGAACAGCGCCAGTTCGACGTTACCGTCAAGAGCACGCCTCTGGTCTGGAGCGAGGCGGAAATACATTTTAAAGCCGATCAAATCCGGCTGCGTGCCTGAAGGCCGCTTGCGGTCTTTGAGATCGTGCTTGCCAGTTGCCAAGAACGCGGCACGCGCCACTACCGCCTCACCATCGCCCAGCGTGGCGAGCCATTCAGTGCCAGCGCGTTCGAGAGACTTGACGCGCTTGCCCCGGCGCACTTCGGCACCCGCCGCTGCTGCTTCACACAAGAGGGCTTCATCGAGAACGCGCCGCGAAAGACTGGCTGCCGGAAACGGCAATGCGGCCGTCGCTGGCCTGCGTCCGTGAACAAGGCGAACGCCATCGATAGGCACCGCACCCAGCGCTTTCGCGTCAAGACCGAGTTGTGCCAGATAGTGAATTGCCTCGTGGCTTAGAAATTCACCGCATACCTTGTCGTGCGGGCCTGTCTCGCGTTCGATCAAAACAACGCGGCGGCCAGCGCGTGCCAAGTGAATAGCCACTGCGCTTCCAGCCAAACCTCCGCCGGCGATGACGGCGTCGCAGGTCACGGCGCTGCATCCTTGATGCGCGAAACGCACAGCCGGAATGGAACATGCCATTTCACTGCGGCCGCGTCCTTGGGCAATACGGCTGCTGAAAACGCGCGCACCCAGTCGTCGCGCTTGAAGGCGTTGGCGACCGACACGGGACCATCGTGCTGAATGAACCTGTGCCGCCGTGTCAGCCAGAACCCTGCTATGAGCGAATAGTAGGGGATGGGGTGGCGTTCGAGATCATTGACGAACCAGCCGATGCGGGCTGTGCTTTCCATCCAAGCGACAAAGCGCGCGAGCATTGGGTCGGGCAGGTGGTGCGTGAACAGCGAGCTGATGACAATGTCGATGCCCGCGTCCGGCTTGTAGTCGAACAAATCCTGACTGATCCAGCGGATGGGCCTGCCAGGCGGTGTCACCTCGCTGGCGGCACGCGCTGACCACGGGTTCATATCGACGCCTTGCAGATCAACCGCAATGCCGCGTTTTTCTGCCCAGCGGTCGATGGCCCTCAGCGCATCGCCATATCCACTTCCGATATCAACAATCGAAACCGGCCGGCCTGTATTGAGGCGGCCGCTTTTGTGCAGCGTATCGAGAAACTTTAGCGTCGGCCGGTAGGGAAAGAACAAGCCGTTCACTTGAACAAGCTGTTCTAGAACGGTACGGAATTCTTCGAAGCTGACGGGCTCGATGTCCATCAACTCTGGCGACGTTCCGCGTTTGGAAAAATCCGGCATGGTCTTACTCAGCAGTGCGGAACAGCGCCGTCTCAGCCGTGAGCCCAGGTCCAAACGACATGGCGCACCCCAGTTCGCCGCGCCGCTTCTCTTCAAGGAAGCGTTTCATAACAAACAGCACGGTTGCCGACGACATATTGCCGAACGCTTGTAGCACATCGCGGGAATGCTGAAGCGCCGTTGTTGGCAGTGCGAAGGCCGCTTCGACGGCATCCAGCACGGTGCGCCCTCCCGGATGCACGGCCCACATGGAAATGTCTTGCGGTTGCTTGCCGCCGAGAATGCGCTCCGAGCCCGCCGTCAGCGCCCGAAAGACACTGCGCGGCACGTCGCCTGACAACACCATATCAAAGCCCATGTCGCGGATGTGCCACGACATCAGGGCGTCCGTATCGGGGATCACTTCAGCGCGAAACGACGTGAGCGCCAGCCCTTCAGGCTCCGCGCTGATGAGGGCGGCGGCGCAACCATCTGAAAACAGCATGAACATGAGGATCTGTTCGAGATCTTCGGTTTCCTGAAAGTGCAGGGTGCATAATTCCACACTTACGAGAAGCACTTTGGCCTTGGGCTCAGAGCGCACAATGTGACGCGCCAGCTTGAGCCCGTTGATCGCCGCGTAGCAACCCATGAAGCCGACGATGGTGCGTTCAATCGAGGGGTTGAGGCCGAAGCGCTTCACCAGCTGAAAATCCAGACCTGGTGCGGAGAACCCGGTGCACGACGTGATGACGATATGCGTTATCTCTGCGGCGATGTTGTCGATGGCCAGCCGCTCCACTGCGCTCGAGGCGAGGTGAAAGGCTTCGCGCTCGTAGATGCGCATGCGCTTGGCCGTCGCCGGAAAATTGCTGCGCGCGTAAAAAATTTCTCCATCAATTGTGGTGCTTTCGCCGTCGGCGGCGGCCTGCTGACAGCTCCAGCGGTGGCCGATTTGTGACTTCTCGACCATCTTGTCAAACACCATCTCTTTGCGCGGGTCTTTCAAAAGAGAGCGCGCATAGCTGATGAAGTTTTGATGCAAGTCGTAAGGAGGCACCGCCGTGGCGATACGGTTGATGTAGGCGGTGGTCACAGGCGGGAAATCCTCGGTTGTTGGGGTCGGGCTAGTGATAGCCTTCGCCATGCCTCATCTTTCCCCGGAATGTCCAGTAAACGAATACGGTATAACCCAGGATCACAGGCAATAAGACGAGTGTGCCGACGAGCATAAAGAGCTGAGACGACGGCGCGGCTGCCGTATCCCAAACTGTCAGCGAGGGCGGCACGAGGTAGGGCAGGTTGGAGATCGCGAGGCCCACAAAGCCCAGCAAGAATAGCGACACGCTGGCGAAAAACGGTGCCGTGTCCGAAGCCTTCTCAAGCCCGCGCCAGCAAACGAATGCAGCAAGTGCCGTGAGCAGTGGGATGGGTGCCAGATAGAGCATATTGGGGAAGGTGAACCAGCGCTCCCAAATGCGGTCGATGGCAAGCGGAGTCCAGAGGCTGACGATCGCCATGGCGGCCAAAACCAGCGGCAGAAGTTTGCGGGCGTGCTCGCGCGCGGCCGCTGCCACTTCGCCTTCGGTTTTCATCACGAGCCACGTGGCCCCGAGGAGCGCGTATCCTGCGATCGTCGCCAATCCGATAAAGAGCGGGAACGGGGCCAGCCAATCCAGCGCACCGCCAGCAAACCGGCCGTCCTTAACTTCGATGCCTTGCAGCAGGCCACCGAGGATGACGCCCTGCATGAAACTGGCGAGGATGGATCCGCCGGCGAACGCCAAATCCCAGAATTGGTGCTTGGGCTTTGACACCCAGCGGAATTCAAAGGCGACGCCGCGAAACACGAGTGCCAGCAGCATGATCATAACCGGCAAATAGAGCCCGGACAGGATGACCCCGTAGGCGACTGGAAAAGCCACCAGCAGCCCGCCGCCGCCCATGATCAGCCACGTTTCGTTTCCATCCCAGAACGGCGCGACCGAGTTCATCATGACGTCGCGGTCAGCTTCGTCCGGGTAGACTGGAAAAAGTATGCCCAGCCCGAGATCGAAGCCATCGAGCACGACATACATGGCGACAGCTACGCCCAGAATGCCGAGCCAGACGAGTGGCAGCCAGTAGGTGATCGCATCCATGGTTCAAGCGCCTCCGCGCACGGCTTCACGCGTGGCTTCATCTGCGGCAGACAACGGCCGGTTGGGAACGCCGCGTTCAGGTGTGACGGCAGCACCGGATGGACCTTTGCCGATCAGCTTGTTGATGTAGTAGATGCCCATCGAGAACACCGATGTGTAGATCAGCACGAACAAGACCAGCGTGGTCAGAATGGCCCAGGCCGCGACCGGCGAGGCAGCATCTGCTGTGCGCAAAATGCCGGTGGCAATCCACGGCTGGCGTCCGGTTTCCGTCACCCACCATCCTGCCAGAATGGCGACAAAGCCCAAGGGCCACGCATGTTGAACGGCACCGAGATACCAGCGTGTGGTGAACAGCTGGCCTCTGACCCACAAGTACGCGCCAACAAAGCCGATCGCGATCATCGCCAAACCGATGGCAACCATGACCCGGAAGGAAAAGAAAATTTGCGGAATAGGCGGCCTGTCCTCGGGTTTGAAATCCTTCAAGCCTTTGAACAAACCATTGAAGTCGTGCGTGATGATAAAGCTTGCCAGGTTCGGAATCGAGATCTCGAAATCGTTGCGCTCTTCTTTCGAGTTCGGGATCGCAAACAGAACGAGGGCTGCGGGCTTTGATCCATCCCAATGCGCTTCCATCGCGGCGATTTTGGCGGGTTGATATTCCGCCGTGTTCACACCGTGTAAATCGCCGATGACGGCCTGCAGCGGAGCCAGGATGGCCACCATGCCAAGCCCCATACGCATCATGGTTTTGGCTTCCACAACGTAGCGCCTGTCCAGCAGGTAACGCGCGCCCACCGCCAGCACGACCACGGATGTCGTGAGGTAGGCGGCCGTAAACATATGCGCGAAACGGTAAGGAAAGCTCGGATTAAAAATGATCTGCAGCCAGTCAACCGGATAGGCGATGCCATTTATCATTTCGTGACCAGCCGGGGTATGCATCCAGCTGTTGGCCGCCAAAATCCAAAACGCCGACATCGATGTGCCGATGGCGACCAGGATGGCCGAGGCGACGTGCAGGTTGGGCGACACGCGCGACCACCCGAACAGCATGATGCCGAGGAAAGAAGCTTCAAGAAAGAAGGCAGTCAAAACCTCGTAGCCCATCAAGGGCCCGATAATGTTGCCAGTGACAGTTGAGAAGCGCGCCCAGTTGGTACCGATTTGGTAAGACAGCACGAGTCCTGAGACGACTCCCATGGCGAACGACACGGCGAAAATTTTCGTCCAGAAGCGAGCGAGGCGATGGAAGTGTTCTTCCCCAGTCATGCGCCAGCGCACCAGCAGCGTGGCGATGAACGCCGCGAGCCCGATAGAGAAGGTCGGGAAAATGATGTGGAACGAGATCGTGAAAGCGAACTGGATGCGTGCAAGAAAAAGTGCGTCAAGTTCCATGGGAGGTGGTGTCCACGAATAGCGCCGGTGCCTTTCGATTGTGCAGCGCGCCGGGCGCAGCGTCGAGCGGAACATTGGGGTAGTGCTCGCAGGGAGCGAGGCTGGCTGTTAAGCTTTCGACGGCCATCGTTGTGATCCGCCACGATTTCACCACCATTTCCATTTTAATATACGTCGTTCAATTAATGTGTTCCCAACGCCAGGAGCGAGATCGCCGCCATGTGGAGTCATAAGAAACGTGTTGAGCGAGACCTCGCCCGATGGCGTCAAGCTGGGTGGGTGACGGCAGATGGCGAAACTGCCATCCGCGCGGATCTGGCAAGAAGCGGCGGGCTGACGTTGGCAACCGTATTGTCGATGCTGGCAGCCGTATTGCTCGCCTTCGCCATTATGAGCTTTGTTGGCGCCAACTGGCAGGACATGAGCAAGCTGTTGCGTTTGGGGCTGCTGTTTGGTGCTCTGTGGGGCGTGACGATTGCGGCGGGAGCATTTTTCCAGCGCGGCATGGATGGCTTCGGGCACGCGAGCGCCATGCTCGGATCGGCGATTTTCGGCGCCAACATCATGCTGATCTCGCAGATGTACAACATGGACGGCAATGCGCCCGATGCGATGCTGTTGTGGGCCGCTGGCGCACTGGTTTCGGGTCTCATGTTCCGGTCGGGTCCGACGCTGGCGCTGTCGATGGTGCTCGTGTGCTTCTGGGCTGGTTGGGAAACAAGCCAGCGTGACGAAGTGTTTTGGGCGTTCTTGCCGGCGTGGGCGGTCGTGTCAGCTGGCTTCTATTGGCTGGGGTGGCGGCCAGGTGTGCACCTGTCAGGTCTCGCCCTTGCGGCTTTCATTATTTTCTTCGGGCATATCTGGCACGGCGGGCATCAGCATGTGATCGTGACAGCACTGGGTCTGGCGTTGATCGGTGCTTCGATCGCCGGAGAAAAGTTTCTGCCTGATCTCACGGCGCTCTGGCCAGCGGCCTTTTCCTATGCGCTTGCCATCACATTCGCAGGATTGCTTGCCCTGCAGTTTGACGGCAATCCGCCGCTTGATGTGTTCACAGCACTTGCCTTGTTCACGCTGGCGCTCATGCTGGTTGCGATCTGGTGGGGCTTGAAGACCAACAACCGCGGGGCTTTGTGGCTCGGCTACATCGGGTTCTCGATTGAAATCCTGAGTGTCTATCAAAAGACGGTGGGTTCTCTCATCGGAACATCGCTGTTCTTCCTAGTGGCGGGAGTGATTGTGGCAGCGCTCGCCTTCATGGCCTACCGCCTCAACGCCCGGCAGCATCAGATGGAGTCCATCACATGAGTTTGTCAATGAGCCGGAATGGTTGGATCGCCGTTGGCCTTGTTGCAGCACTTCAATCCGCAGCGCTCGTATGGATGATCGCAGGCCGGATCAGCTTGCTGAAATCTGGCCGCGAGATGATTGTCGAAGTGATACCCGTTGATCCGCGCGACCTCTTCCGCGGTGAGTATGTGATCCTCGGCTACACGTTCAGCGGCACGGGCGACACAACGCTGCCCGCAGGCACAAAACGCGGAGACCGTGTCTACACGACCCTGAAGCAGGGTGAGGGGAGCAAATGGGATGTTGCCAGCGTCACCCCGACATTTCCTGAAAAAGTCGATCCAGGCCATGCCGTCTTGAGCGGGTATGCGAGCGACGTTTGGAACAACACCGAACAGGCCCGCGTCGTGGGGCGCATTCGCTATGGCATCGAGACCTACTTCGTACCCGAGGGGCGTGGCCGCGATCTTGAGACTCAGGTCCGCGAGAAAAAAATCGAAGCTGTCCTTGCCGTCAGTTCATCGGGCGAGGCCGCCATCAAAGCCCTCGTGGTTGATGGAAAGCGCATCCACGAAGAACCGCTCTTTTAGTTTGCGCGTGGCGACTGCCCTCCAGGCAGCCGGCCGCCACGCGCGCCAGAGATCTGGTGCGAGCCAGCAGCGACTTCTGCGAGCACCGGCCGGCTCCCCCGGAGGGGAGTCGGTGCGAGCCAGCAAAAAGACTCCCTGATGTAATCGGCACAATCTGTGCCTATATACATCGCATGGAAAACATTGATTTTGCCGCTCCGGCGGAAGTGTATACCGCCACTGGACCGGGCATGCGCAACCGGGCTGTCAAATTCCGGCGTTTCGGATCGGGGGCTGAGGCTATCCAGTTCGTGATCGAGGGTCAGGACGCGAAATTGCTTGGCGGCACGGTGATCGAGGTCAGCGACGTGCGCTTGGCCGCCGCAGACATCCGCGAACTCTACGACAGTGACAGTTATCCTCTGCCTCGCTCGGCCCCGAAATGATGCGTCACGAACCTTAGCCACTTAACGGAGCAGGCGGCCGGCTCCGCCAAGCGGAGCCGGAGCGAGTAAAGCAACTTCAAACGGAGCGGGCGGCCGGCTCTCGGAACGAGAGTCGCCCGCGACCAAGCAAAATGAGCCGAGCATTCGTCAAAGAGCCCGACGGCGACGCCTTCGAAGACGCGCCCGACAAACTGATTTCGGAACATCCAAACTATGTAACCGATAGCGGCCTCGCGTTGATCGAAGCCGAAGTGGCCCGGCTGACGCTTGCCTCATCACACGCGCAATCGGCTGGTGATCGTGCAACGCTCAGCGCGACAGCTCGTGATCTGCGCTATTGGCTCGCACGCCGCGCGTCTGCCGAGGTGATCCCGCCGCCTGCCGATGTCAGCGTTGTACAGTTTGGCTCGACGGTGAGTGTCACGCGCGACGACGGCCGCCAGCAGACGTTCCGCATCACAGGCGAAGACGAGGCCAACCCTGCCAAAGGCTCGATTTCGTATGTCTCACCGCTGGCGCGCGCGTTAATGGGGAAGAGCAAAGGGGATGCTGTTAAGCTCGGTGCCGGTGAAGTGGTGGTTATGGCGGTGAGCCGCGTTTAACTCCCCCCTTCACCCACAACCACAAACGGAGCCCATACAGACGGGTGAGCTGCCCAGGGGCGCTTTGGGTCGCTCATGAGGGCGAGCATGGCGCGGCGCAGCGCTTCTGAGCGCCCAGCGCTGGGGTCACGTTTCATTTCTGCAAAGGCGTGCGTTGTGAGCATCGTGGCGGCGTAAGAGTTCACCGGCCAATGCGACACGAGGAGCGCTCGCGTCCCGGCATAGAAGAATGCACGCGCAAGGCCTGAAAGTGCTTCGGTTCCCGGCTCGCCGGCGCTGCCCGGTCCGCTGCCCGATGCCGTGTTGCATGCCGACATGACCACCCAATCGGCGTCCAGTTTCAGGCCTGCGATTTCCGAGGCGGTCAATAGTCCGTCATCGTTGTCTGTCGCCGTCTCGGGCGGAGACATGACGAGGGCGGGCTCGGCTTGCGCGGCTGCGAGTTGCGCGGTTTCGCCCGCGAGCAGGCCATGCGTTGCAAAGTGAACGACGCGGTAGCGGTCGAGCGGCGCTTTCTTCAGCGCGGTCTCCGTCATGTTTGCACCCAAGACAATACTGCTTGGCGGCGCGCCGAGGCTGCGCGCAACGCATTTTAATTCGTGCGCTGTATCCGGCAACGGGCACAGCCGCGTCTTGATGGCGGTAACGTCAGCCAGGCCGCCGCGGAAGTACGTGTCCGTAGCGGCTATCTCGCCAAGTGCACGTGACGGCTCGGCCAGTTCCGCGGCGGTAGCCCCAATGTCGTCCTGCGGGCAAGTCGCGGGAATGGTGACTTTCCCACACCGCGCCGAGCCCGTGAGTACAGGATCGCCGAAACCTATGAACGGTTCGGGCGCACGGGAGGCTTTCGCATTGCGGCGCAACGCGGCGAGGCTCGAAACCGACGGCAACACGGTGAGCGCGTGTGAGCGTATGAGCCAGGGGGTGGGTGTCTGACCCTCCGGGTCTGACACCTTAGCCTTCAAGCCGGTGTTGTGTTCCGGTGTCTGACCCGGAGGGTCAGACACCCTCGCCGTCACCAACACATGGAACGGCAGGCTGGTGAGCGCGCCTGACGGCACAATGAGGAGATGCTTGTTCTCAATCAAATCCTCAATGCCGCCAAAAAGACTGTTGTAAAGCCCGTGTGCTGCAACCGTATCAAAGGGGAGCGGGTGGGGGCGGGTGGCGTGCGCAGCGTGACCCAGAAATTCATTGCACCGCTTGGCACCATCATCGCTCCATGCCGCCTCATCCAGTCCGCAGCGCAGTAACGCGACGCGGGCCGCAAGCGCCTTCGTGCCGAAATTACTTTTTATCCAGCGGCTTTGCGTTCTGGTGACCGCCCAAACGAGTGTCTCTTCAGGCGCTGGTTTCTGCTCCGGCATATCGAGAAACAAAACCAGCGCCTCGCCATCGTGCAGGACCGATTGAACATTGGCGATCGACAGTGGCTTGGGGCTTGTGAGCGCCGCATACTCGGGAAAATTGGCGGCCAGAACCGTGTCAATTCCAGCGATGCGCGCATCAATGACCTCTAGACGTGCAGATACGAGGGCTTCTGCATCGGCGTTACGCGTTTCTGGCGATTGCGAACGTGCTGCAATCAGCAGTTTGTCGTTGGATTGCCATTCACCGGTCAAGTCCTGACGTTCGCGGACGAGGGGGGCGAGCGCCGGCGATCCTTTCGCGCTGCGTGCCGCCATGCTGGCAAGTGAGGCAGCGGCCTTTGAGCTTTGCGCCCATTGCGCCGTTTCAAACATGCTGGCCATAGCCTCCTGGCCAAGGTCCGGCTTGACTTCCGCGACGCGATAAACGGCGCGTGCGAGGTTGCGGAAGCGGGCGCTTTGACCTCCAACTTCGCGTCCCGCTTCGCTGGATGATGGCTTTCCCGGCGACACTGTTCCGCGTTCGAACCGGCGCACGAGAATGCCGGTTGATTGCTCCCAGGTGTTGGCCGCATCGGACCATTGTCCCTGCGCAAAATAAAGGCTTGCCAGATTGTCGAGCATAAGACTGGCAGCGGGATGCTCCTTGCCAAGCGCCGCTTCAATCGTGGTCAGTGCATGGGTGTAAAGCGGTTCGGCTTCGGCAAAGCGGCCAAGCGATTGGTAGAGGCTCGCCAGATTGTTGCGCGTCGTGGCAACGGCGGTGCTCTCTGGTCCCAATGATTTTTCACTGATTGCAAGATCCCGCTTCAGCAATGGCTCGGCGTCCGCCAAGCGCTCCTGCGCCACGTAGAGCTGAGCCAGATTGTTGAGGCTCTGGCCAACATCGGGGCTATCAGGTCCAAGCACAGCTTCGCGAATGGCGAGCGATCTTTTGTAAAGCGGTTCAGCTTCGGCATAGCGGCCCAGCCCCTTCAACACGTAAGCGAGATTGTTGATGGCGAGTGCCGTAACTTCGTGGTTTGGTCCGCGCACCTTTTCAAAAATGTCTAAGCTGCGCCGGTAGAGCGGTTCGGCCTCGCCCGCGCGTCCCAAAAAAATATAGAGGACTGCGAGATTGTTCAGGCTCTGGCCGACGTCAATGTGATCGAGACCCTGGGTTTGTTCGCGGATCGACAATGACCTCTTCAACAGAGGTTCGGCTTCCCCATAGCGGCCTTGCTCCTTGTAGAGCTCGGCGAGATTGTTGAGCCCTGTTGCCACGGCCGCGTGATTGGCACCGAAGGCCTTTTCGAAAATCGCGTTGGTGCGCAGATACAGCGGCTCGGCGTCAGCGTAGCGGCCTTGATATTGATAGAGCGCTGCCAGGTTGTTGGTGATCAGCCCGACTTCCGCATCCTCGGCGCCAACGTCTTTTTCGCGGATTGGCAGCGCGCGCTCGTAAAGCAAGATGGCTTCGGCGTATGACCCGAGCGACTCGGTGATAAGTGCCAGACTGCTCAGGGCTTGGCCTACGGCCGCGTCATGCGGCTTTTCACTCTTTTCAGCAGAAGCCAGGGCACGTTGCGCGATGGGCAGCGCTTCGCTGAATTTGCCTTCGCGATACAATTCGAGCACCTGATCGTTCAGGTCTGTGAAGTCATCTTGCGGCTGCGCCTGCGCGGTGTGAGCGGCGGGATTGAGCAGCACAATCAACAGGAAGACGGGCACCAACACCTGCGAAAATCGCGTAAAGCGGGTCATCAAACGCCCCCAACGCAAGGCACTCATTCAAAGTTCTGGATCATCACCCGCGATGTGTGCCATGGCAAGTCAATCGCAGACACAGCGAGCTCACTGCTTTCACTTGTGTTTCCCCGCCAACTCGACTATCGGTTCGGCTCGACTTTGGCCGATACACGGGCCGCATCGCCTTTGGTGAAAACTGGGCGCGCGTTCAGAGCCTCCCCAAAACTCGAAAACCACGATCGGATTCCGGCAGGTGCCGGGGTGCGATGCTCACGCACAGCCTACACAAAGGACAGACTAAAATGATGAATGGTGTTGTTAAGTTTTATAATACGCAAAAAGGTTTTGGCTTCATCCAGCCCGAAGACGGCAGCAAGGACGTGTTCGTCCATGCCACCGCTCTTGAGCGCGCCGGCATGAACAGCCTCGTTGAAGGCCAGAAGGTGTCGTTTGACACCGAAGAAGACCGCCGCACAGGCAAGATCGCTGTCGGAAACATCCAGGCAGCGTAGACTCTTTGTCTTGGCGCATGGCGACACGCGTTCCGCACGCCGGCCGCCATGCGCGAAAGATCCTGCTCTATAGCTCCGTAGGCGCACGCGAGCAGCGGCCGGACCCCGCAAGGGGGCTTCCAAGTGGTCGTCCCCGGAGGGGAGTCGTCGCGAGCCAGAAAAAAGTAGCCGCTCCCGAAATGGGGCGGCTTTTTTGTGGTTGGGCTTTGCTGGCTTACGCCTCGTCATTCATGCGGCGGATACGAGCCGCCATCAGGCGCATGACGTAAAGTGAGAAGGCCGGGTTCTCGCGCACGAGATCGAGAAAGGTCTGCCGGTCGATGACGGCGACTTCACCGGCTTTGGAGGCAACCGCCGTCGCACTGCGCGGGGCCGCATCGATCAACGCCATCTCGCCCGCGATGCCATACAGCCCGATCGTATCGACAACCTTGTCGCCGAGGCGGACTTCGATCTGCCCCTCAAGCACCAGCACCATGCTGTCGCCCGGCTCGCCTTTTTCAAACAGAATCTCGCCCGCTGTCACGCGCCGCAGCGCCACGCCGAACGACTCGAGGAAATCAAAATTAAAGGGTCCGCCGTCAATCATGGTGTGGTGGCTCCCGCTTGCCAATAGGCCGTTTGTTCTGCGTAACCCTGACATAGTTGCCGCGCGCAGGTCTAGAGCGCTTTGCGATCTGATGGAATCAGATCGGCGCTCTACTCTCTTGTTTTGTCGCATTTTCTGACGACGAACCGGGAGCCACTTCGCCGGAAAATGCTCTAGTGCCAGACTTGCAAGGTTCTGAGTGCGCGGCGGCACGCCGGAACTTACCACCACGCCTGGATCGGATTTTGCAAGCGGCGGCATGAAAACGCCCCTGGCAGCGCGGTGAAGCGATGCCAGAGGCGCGGTTCTACTCAGTCCAACAGACACACCGCAAGCCGCTTATTCGGCTGCCTGCGCGGTTGCCACTGCCTTCACCGCAACGCCTGTCCGCTTGGCGACACCGGCGCCGTAGGCAGGATCGCACTTGGCAAAGTGAGCTACCTGCCGTTCGATGATGTAGGCGGGCACGCCGCCCATTGCCGCTGCGATATTGGCCATCAGGCGCTCGCGGCCATCGGCTGAGAGCAAGCGGAACAGACATCCCGCCTGCGTGTAGTCGTCGTTACCGTCGCGGTGGTTGTAGCGATCCGCATTGCCCGAAATCTTGAGCGGCGGTTCGCGATAGGCCGGCGTTTCTTTCGGCCCACTGAGCGAGTTGGGCTCGTAATAGACGTCCGGATTGCCGGTATCGTTCTTGAAGAAGCGCATGGCACCGTCTTTGTGGAAGTGGTGCACGGCACTCTTGGGTGCGTTGACAGGCAGGGCTTCGTAATGCGTTCCGAGGCGATGACGGTGGGCATCTGCATAAGCGAAAATCCGCGCCTGCAGCATCTTGTCTGGCGAGAACCCGATGCCAGGCACGATGTTTGACGGAGAGAACGCAGCCTGCTCGATCTCGGCAAAATAATTGTCTGCGTTGCGGTTGAGTTCAACGATACCCACTTCGATGAGCGGGTAGTCCGCGTGCGGCCAGACCTTGGTCAGATCGAACGGATTGTACGAGGTTTTCTCCGCGTCCATTTCTGGCATGACCTGAATCATCATGCGCCATTTGGGGAACTGACCCTTATCGATGGTGCCGAACAATTCTTCCTGATAAGTCTCGCGGCTCTTACCGATCACAACTTCGGCTTCGGCGTTGGTGTAGTGCTTGTGGCCCTGCATGGTCTTGAAGTGGAACTTGACCCAGAAGCGCTCGTTATTGGCGTTGATCAGCGAATAGGTGTGGCTGCCGTAGCCATTCATGTTCATAGGGGCGACGGGCAGACCGCGGTCCGACATCAGGATTGTGACCTGATGCAAGCTCTCCGGCGACAGCGACCAAAAATCCCACATGGCGGTGGGCGAACGCATGTTTGATTTCGGATGGCGCTTTTGTGTGCGGATGAAATCGGGGAACTTCATCGGATCGCGAACGAAGAACACCGGCGTATTGTTGCCGACCATGTCCCAGTTGCCTTCTTCGGTATAAAACTTGAGCGAGAAGCCGCGCACGTCGCGCTCGGCATCTGCAGCGCCCTGTTCACCGGCGACAGTCGAAAAGCGCGCCAGCATATCGGTCTTCTTGCCGGCGGCGCCGAACACTTTGGCGCGCGAATACTTTGAGATGTCGTTGGTGATGGTGAGGCTGCCGAAAGCGCCCCAGCCCTTGGCGTGGACGACGCGCTCGGGGATGCGCTCGCGGTTCTGGTGGGCGAGCTTTTCGATCAGCTGGTAGTCCTGCAGCAGCAACGGGCCGCGCGCGCCAGCGGAAAGCGAATTCTGATTGTCGGCGATTGGGTTGCCGCCGGTCGTCGTCAATACGGTCTTGTCTGTCATGAAGTCCTCTAGCTACGGCCTTGATGGGGCAGAGCTAGGGGCAACCGTCGATAAGCGCCAATCGCAAATTATTGGGTTGGCGATAAGGTTTGCTAAGGCCTGTCGC
>JANNXL010000542.1:0-21728 GCA_031409575.1 Hyphomicrobium sp. | reverse complement strand
CGACAACAGTTGAGAGTTCAGAATGCCGTGTGCGAGATCAATACCGAGATCGCCGTAGAATGTTCTCTCTGGCATGGCAACGCCTGCTCCCGCGGAGTAGACCAGTTCTCCAACACCGCCCGAAAACGTCATGACAGGCTTCTCACCCCATTCGAAATCAAACGGCACCTGCTCAATCAGGTTTCCGGCACCAGAAGAAAAAAACGATCGATTGCGCGTGGCAATCGCTTCGAGGCCATTCACAAAGAATGCGACAACCTTTTCGATTTCTGAATTCGAGAGTTCGTCCCCCTCACTCCGCTCTATTCCGTGTTCGGCCAAAATCGCGCGACCGAACCCGGACATGCCAACGAGCGTGTACGTGCCAGGTTCAAACCGCAAATGCCGGGCACCAATAAAGTAGCAACCCGTAGCCCTGACATTTCCATTCTGGCCCATTGCTGGATTGGTGGTGCCCCCGCCAATGTCGAAATTGAGAATAGCGCGGCCGGGGTGGACCCGCGACAATCCAGAGACGCTCCCCATGAAAGCGAGCCACGATTCAAGCCGGGGATCATCCGCCGTCGCTACCACACCTTCGCCGATCGCATCCTCAATCAGCGAAGCCAGTTCGTGCGCATTCTCGCGCCGCGCGGCAAGCCCCGTGACAATGGCCCCGCCAGCAAAAACGTCGTCGCGTTTTAAGCCGCTCTCCATAAGCCAACCGTCAATGAGTGCTGAGATGCCAGGTAGCTCGATGCGGTTGCCGTTGAAGGGCGTAAACACCGGCTGAGACCGATAGACAATCTCGGGGCTGGCAAACTCCATGCGGCCTGTCGCGCAGTTGGCTGCAATGCGTGCGGAAGCCACCAGCGCACTGGACGTGGTTGACCCAAAATCAAGGCCGACGAGTTTGACCTGATTGGTCGAAGGTGAGGGCCGGTTCATGACTTTCCGGATTCCGGCGCTGCCGCACGCCAAACACACCGAAACCTAGCAGAGCCAAGCGCACCAGCAAGAAATCAATTTTCCTATGGTGCAAGATGCTGAATAAGTCTGGACATGGGGCTCACGCTGCCATGTGTTTGGTTGCACTTCAATCAAAGCGAGCCGAAATGAGCCTGACGCCGGACGAGATCCAACGCTACAAGCGCCATCTGGTGCTCAAAGAGATCGGCGGGCAGGGCCAGCAAAAGATCAAGGACGCCCGCGTTCTTCTGGTCGGTGCCGGCGGGCTTGGATCACCGCTATTGCTGTATCTGGCAGCAGCAGGCGTGGGCACCATAGGAATTATTGACCACGACACGGTGTCACTCGACAACCTGCAACGCCAAATCGCGCACGATACACACGCGGTCGGGTCGCCAAAGGTTGAGAGTGCGGCACGAACCGTCGCCCGGCTGAACCCTCATGTAACCGTGCAGGCGATCCAAGCCAGGATTGATGCAGGCAATGCTTTGGATGTGATTGGCCGCTACGACATCGTGGCCGATGGCTCGGACAACTTCGCAACCCGTTACCTTGTTTCCGATGCCTGTTACTTCGCCAAAAAGCCGCTCGTCTTTGGCGCCTTAGGGCCTTTTGACGGTTACGTCTCCACGTTCAAACCGCATGAAAAAAATACGGCCGGCATGCCATATCCAACCTATCGCTGTTTATTTCCTGAGGCACCGCCGGCAGGGCTCGTCGCCAACTGCGCGGAAGTGGGCGTTCTCGGAGCCGTCGCCGGCGTGATCGGTACGATCATGGCGACCGAAGTCTTGAAAGAAATCACGGGCACAGGCGAGAGCCTCGCTGGCCGCTTGCTGCTGTATGACGCCAAAGAAGCGCGCTTCGATACAATCAAGGTGTCATGGGATCCGCAAAACGCATTATCAGGCGAAGCGCCTACCATCCGTGATTTGTCGATCCATGCCAACGGCGCGCAGAGCGCGGCCTGCACTGAATCGTGACTTTAGACGCGCTCACCTCTTAACAGCCGGGGCAGTTCGCCCGACAACCCGGACGCCTCTTTAACAAAAGCCTGTTTAAGCGATGGCAGCCGGTCAACAACGCCGAGGCCTGCGTCACGCGCGGCACGCAGCACCGTTGAGTCATTGGAAAACAACCGGTTGAGCCCATCAAACGACAGCGCCGATACTGTGGAGTCGAACCGCCGCCATTGTTCGTAGCGCTCGAGGACCGGCGGTGCGCCAATGTCCATTCCAAGACGGGCTGCATCCGCGACCACATCGGCGAGGGCGGCGGCGTCTCTAAGTCCGAGGTTAAGACCCTGCCCTGCGATGGGATGCACACTGTGAGCGGCATCGCCGATCACGGCGAGGCGCGGCGCGGCGTAACTCCGCGCCAAATGCAAATCGAGCGGCCAGGACTGTCGCGCTCCTTCGAGGGTAATCTGCCCCAGCTTCCCGCCAAAGCGCTGGTCAACTTCATCCAGAAACCCAGCATCATCCAGCGCCAGTATACGCGCCGCTTCTGCGGCCTCTTCCGTCCACGTGATGCACGAGCGGTTGCCGGTGAGCGGCAAAATCGCAAACGGGCCCGCCGGCAGAAAATGCTGTACAGCCCGGCCGCCATGCGGGCGCTCGTGCGCAACCACCGCCACGATGCCGGTTTGATCGTAGGCCCAGCGCACGCTCTTGATGCCGGCCATGTCACGCAGCGCTGACGCCCGCCCTTCCGCCGCTACTGAAAGGGACGTAGTCAGGGTCTGGCCATCCGACAACTCCAGCGTTGCCAACATGCCTTCAGCGGTGAAACGGCGAACTTCGGCTGGCGCGATGAAGCGGATTGAGGATTCCCGTGCAACAGCCGCTTGCAGCGCCGCAGTTATCTCTGCAGCTGGAACAATGTGCGTGGCAGGCGCGCCAGACTCTGTGCGGTTGTCATAGCTGAGAACAACGGGCCGCACGCCAGCGTCCAAAGGTGAATCCGTGATGTCGATGGCGGTAACGGCCTGAGCGGCGTGTGCGACATCCGGCCAAATTCCAAGCATCGTCAGCATCTGTTGTGACGCGGCCGAAATGGCAAACGCGCGTGCACCCGCCAGCCGGGACGGTGCCGAATGAGAAGCCCGGTCTATCAAGACAATAGCAAGCTGGCCATCAAAAGCGCGTGCAGCCGCAAGTGCTAAGGCCATTCCAGCAAAGCTGGCACCTGAAATCACCATGTCGAGGCGGGCGGTCTGAACCGTCATGCACGCATCCTAAATCACAAGCCACATGTGCGAATTGCGAAAGCCATCCGCACCTTGACAGTTGTTGTTGGCCGACTTCAAGTCGCGGCCCGAAGACACCCTGTTTAGCACTCAGAGCCCGGAGCCTCTACGATGATCAGCAGCGAATCCGGCGGCTTTGCACTTGGCACGTTGCTCAATGTGCTCGATCTGGAAACCTTCGAAACAAATCTATTCCGGGGCTGTTCGCCGAGTGACGGATGGCAGCGGGTCTTTGGTGGCCAAGTTCTTGGTCAAGCACTCATGGCCGCACTCCGGACCGTCGAGGAAGCACGGCCCATTCACTCATTGCATGGATACTTCCTGCTTGGCGGCGATCCCAACCACCCTATCGTTTACGATGTCGAGCGCACCCGCGACGGCGGCAGCTTTACGACGCGGCGTGTCAAAGCCATTCAGCATGGCCGCATCATTTTTACGATGAGTGCGTCATTCCATAAGGACGAAGAAAGCTACGTTCACCAAGCGCTAATGCCCGATGTGCCGCCTCCCGAAGGGTTGCCTGGCGTAGCTGAGCTGATGGGTCAGATGCTGGACAAGCTGCCGGAGACCATGCGCAGGTACTGGGCACGACAGCATCCAATTGATCTGAGACCGGTCGATATTTCCCGCTATTTGAGCCGTGAGCCAGGCCCGGCCTTTCAACACATCTGGATGCGTGCCAACGGCAGCCTGGCCGATGACGCCAAGATCCACGCCTGTATTCTGGCTTATGCCTCTGATTTCACGTTGCTCGACACGGCCCTCGTACCGCACGGCAAACTGCTGTTTGACCCCGATGTCCAACTCGCCAGCCTTGACCACGCCATGTGGTTCCACCGGCCGTTCCGCGCCGATGAATGGCTGCTCTACACTCAAGACAGCCCCAATACTTCGGGTGCGAGAGGTTTTTGCCGTGGCAGTGTTTTCACCCGCGATGGCCGCTTGATCGCCTCAGTTGCCCAGGAAGGTCTGATCAGAAAACGGGCAACGATGCCACTGATCAAATAGTAGGCATATCACTTCAATTGCCTAAATAACAATCATGATTGGGGCGACTTCGTGGCGCTTCAAAAAGTGAGAATCACAAATAACTAATTTTTATCAATGCTTTGATTGAATTCTCAGAAACTGGCACGCTCCTTGACTCTATGTTCATAGGTTTGAGCTCGTCGCATGGTCGCGATGGGCTTAGTCCAATCGCGTTTTTTAGGGCCCCAGGGCCGCAACCAACGAAACGATGGGGGAGCTGGCATGAAATTGATCACGGCTATCATCAAGCCTTTCAAGCTTGAGGAGGTCCGCGCGGCGCTGACCGACCTTGGCTTGCAGGGCATGACTGTTACGGAGGTCAAAGGCTACGGCCGTCAAAAAGGACATACGGAAATCTACCGCGGCGCGGAATACGCCGTGAGCTTTCTGCCGAAGGTAAAAATCGAGGCCGTCGTGCCGGCGGCACAAGTCGGCAAAGCCCTTGAGGCCATCATCGGCGCAGCAAAGACCGGTCAGATCGGTGACGGGAAAATTTTCGTCACTCCTGTCGATCACACCGTGCGCATTCGCACCGGTGAAACGGATGATGAAGCTCTGTGAGGGGACAAGGGCGGCCGCCCAGTCACTGGGCCACCCCGGATTCAGTCCCGAAGCAATCAACTCGATACCCTAATATGGAGTTCGCAAACATGACGACTGGTCTTTCCGCGCGCTGCACCAAACTTGCCGGTGCCGCCGCATTGCTGGCCCTGATGGCGGGGTCTGCCCTCGCCGCAGATGCGCCACCGGTTCCCGACAAGGGCGATACCGCATTTATGATGGTCGCGACTGTCCTGGTTCTGTTGATGACAGTGCCTGGCCTCGCACTGTTCTACGGCGGCCTGGTACGCACAAAGAATATGCTCTCGATGTGCATGCAGGTTTTCGCAACGCTGTGCCTCGTCGCAATCCTCTGGGTTTGCTACGGCTACAGCATGGCCTTCACAAACGGCGGTGATCTCAACAACTTCGTCGGAGGTTTCTCTAAGGCCTTCCTCGCTGGGGTCGATTCCACCACAGTTGCCGCGACTTTCTCGAACGGGGTTTATATTCCTGAGTACGTCTACATTGCCTTCCAGATGACGTTCGCGTGCATCACGCCCGCACTCATCCTCGGGGCAATTGCAGAACGTGTGAAGTTCTCAGCCGTCATGCTGTTCATGGCATTGTGGGTCACATGCATCTATTTCCCCATCGCGCACATGGTTTGGTATTGGGGTGGTCCGGACGCATTCGGCAACGCCGCGAAGGCACTTGCCGCCGCAACGGGCGATGAAGCCAAAGCTGCTGCACAGACCGCTCTCGACGGCGTGCTGGCCGATGCCGGCCAAGCATTCCAGTGGGGCGCTCTCGACTTCGCAGGCGGCACGGTTGTTCACATCAATGCTGGCATCGCCGGTCTCGTGGGCTGCCTCATCCTCGGCAAGCGCGTCGGCTACGGCAAGGAAGCAATGCCTCCTCACTCCCTGACGATGTGCATGATCGGCGCAGCCCTGCTGTGGGTTGGCTGGTTCGGCTTCAACGTCGGCTCGAACCTCGAAGCCAACGCGTTCGCTGGCTTGGTGTTCATGAACACCTTCATCGCAACGGCGGCCGCTGGCTTGTCGTGGATGATTGTTGAGTGGATCTCAAAGGGCAAGCCGTCGCTTCTCGGCCTCGTCTCGGGTGTCGTGGCTGGTCTTGTGGCCATCACGCCAGCTTGCGGCTTTGTCGGCGTCATGGGTGCGATCGTGCTGGGCCTCACCGTCAGTGTGGTCTGCTTCATCTTCTGCTCGGCAGTCAAACACCTGTTTGGCTACGACGACAGCCTCGATGTCTTCGGCATCCACTGCGTTGGCGGCATCATCGGCGCTATCGCAACCGGCATCCTGGTGAACCCCGACCTCGGCGGCACAGGCATTCCGGACTACCTCTCCAAGCCCGGCGAACTGACAGTCGCTGCCTACGACATGGTGACAGCGGTTACGGCTCAGGCCAAGGCCGTTGGCTTGACACTGGTCTGGTCTGGCGTCGGTTCGGCAATCTTGTTCTTCCTCGTTGATCTCATCGTCGGGCTGCGCCCGGTCGAAGAGAAGGAACGCGAAGGGCTCGACATCACCGATCACGGCGAACGCGCCTACAACTACTAGAATTGGCTTTCCCGCGGGCAGCATTTGCCCGCGGGGTCTTCACTCGCGGCAACGCGCATGCATCTCCCGAGCAGTTGTCTTCCCCGGACGTGCTCTTGACTTGACCCGGACCCGCAAGGCTCCGGGTCTTTTTTTGTTGGCACGTCCCGACTCCCCTCCGGGGAGCCGGCCGGGACGCGCAGACCAATCCCTAGCCGCAAATTCGAATACGCGATGAAGCTCTGACGTGTGGAAGCACCTTGCGCATGTCGCTGGCACGCAGCGTGACACATCCCTCGGTTGGCTTCATGCCATCGCGCGCAATGTGCATGAAGATTGCGCTGCCGCCAGCCCGGCGCCGCGGCAAATCGTTGTGGCCGATGACTACGAGCACATCGTAGAGGTGATCCGTCCGCCAAAGCTGCTCGGCACTTGCCGGAAATGGATGACGCACAAACCGGTTGTAACTGCGGTCACTCGGGGCATCGCACCAGCCGTCATTCGGGCCAAGCCGCTTTAGAGGCAGTCCCGTGCCTGGACGGACAATCCGATCGGCTCTGTAAAACGCCGACCGGAGCTGGAACTGCCCAATCGGGGTCGCCCCATCACCTTCCCGTTTGCGAACAACGCTGCCGGACCGGCCCAAAGCACATGCCACGCGCAAAGACCCGATCGTCAGCCATCCGGTTTGGCTGCGCCGGGACAGTGACCTCACGATAAGTTGGGCCCGATCTTTCCCAGTGTGCACCCCCATCTTGCCTCGCTGATCACTTTCGTGTTTCCACTCTTCCGAAACGCTATGGCACGGACCCGCCAAGTGCTAGAGCCAACCGGGGTGGACGTATAGGCTGCAAACGCTGGAGAGCTCAATAAATGGGGACTGCGCGCAAGGTGCTGTTGGTTGACGACGACGAAGACTTGCGCGGCTCGTTACGCGATCAACTCGTCATGCACGATGAGTTCGAAGTGACCGAAGCCAACACCGCGACACGGGGCATGGAGACGGCTAAGAGCGGCCAGCATGATCTCGTTGTGTTCGACGTCGGCCTGCCAGACATGGACGGCCGGGAAGCCGTGCGAGCCTTGCGCAAGTCCGGGTTCAGAACACCCATCATTATGCTCACTGGAAATGACACCGACGCCGATCAGATCTTAGGGCTTGATGCGGGTGCCAATGACTATGTTACCAAGCCGTTCAAATTCGCGGTGCTGCTGGCCCGCATCCGTTCACAGTTGCGCCAGCACGAACAGAGCGAAGACGCAGTCTTTGCGATTGGACCATACAGCTTCAAGCCAGCCGCCAAACTCCTGAACGACGAAAAGGGCGGTAAAATCAGACTCACAGAAAAAGAAACGTCTATCTTAAAGTATCTGTACCGGGCTGGAGACAAGGTCGTGCCGCGCGATACGCTGCTGCATGAAGTCTGGGGCTACAACGCCGGCGTCACGACCCACACACTTGAAACGCACATCTACCGTCTCCGGCAGAAAATTGAAAAAGATCCCTCAAGTGCAGAGATCCTGATCACCGAATCCGGCGGCTACAAGCTCGTTCCCTAGGCTCGTCGCATTGAAAAAATGTGCGCTGCAAATGGTGCGCTAGCGATTGCTATTGCGCACAGGTTATGCACCGGGTTGTCCCCGCTTTGTGCACACCCCTAGATCCCAGCATACGAATCAGCCGAGCTTAAGCCCCTCGGAGTCTTCTGAAACAGAAGGCGAAGGACGTGAAATGCCGTTCCGCGCATGGAACCAATTTCTAGCGTCCAATGAGTTTTGATGTGGGAAATGGGCGTTATGGCAATCGATGCATTGGTCAGGCCTCTGCTTGGCGTGGAGCTGTTTCAAGGGCTCAGGCCCTTACAGATCACTGAGATCGCGCGCCGCGCAGACCGCATTGTCTACAAACCTGGTGACGTCATTCTTAAGCAGGATGCCCAGGGCGATGCCGCGGTACTCCTGGTGTCTGGCGAGGCGATACGCTTGGCCGGTCCCTTTGACATCGATCCGAACGACGAAGCTTTGCCGGTAGGCTCGCTGCTGGGTGAGATGGCTATGCTGATCGAAACCGAGCATTCCTCGACCATTATTGCGCGCACGGCCGTGCGGGCTCTGCGTATCACGCGGATTGCTCTGCTCGAGCAGATGTCGGACGATCAGAGCCTTGCGGACCATCTGGTTCAGCGGATCGCCAGTCGCCTGACCGCGATTGCTGTCACGCTGCGCAACATTGACCAGCGTTTGTCACCGCCACTCACCACTTCACTGTCGTCACTACCTCGCGATGCGGGCGCATCGGGTCACCCTGCGCTCCACTAAATCCCTGGAACCCCGTCAAATAAAATGCAAACGCCCAACCCCGGGGGGCGGGGCTGGGCGCTGCAGCGCTCTCGCGCATGACACCGGGAGGGATGGCCGGTGCCCCGGTATAACGCCTTCGGGTAGACGGGGGGAGGCTACCAGAGGGTGGGCGTCAACCGCATAACAAGGACATAAGCGCAGACAGTGCCTTTTCAATAGGGGGGTGCCACCAAGATCACGAAAAGTTGAATAGATCGGCCGTTAGACGCCCCCAAGATCGCTTGCCTAGATACAGAACAGCCACACTCTGCGGCGGGCAAAAAGCATTCAATCAGAGCCGGTTAAGGTGTCGCCTTGCCTGCACCCAGCGATTGGATCTTGAACAGAGCTGCGTCGAGTTCTTCGCCTTTCACAATGTCCGTCACTTGCACCTGGGTTTCTTGACCCTGGGCATCCGTGGTCTGCCACTCTTTCAGTTCGAGTACCGGCGCTGTTGATAAGAACAGTTTGATCACGCCGGGGGTATCCGGACTGTTGTCGCGAAGCGCGAGCACGATCAGATCGTCCGCAGATTGAACTTCGAGGATCTTTGCATCGCGGATCAGATCGACGTCCTTGCGTAACAGAAGCCGGAATGGCGTCTTGTCGAGTTCAACACGGTCCTCGTTGTTGAGATCCAAATCTTGGATTGCCAGATATTCTCCATCTGAAACAATCACTTGCTTTGATGGCAGATTGTAGTCGAACCGGAACTTGCCGGGCCACTTTAAATAAAACTTTCCCTTCATGCGCTTCTTGTCAGCGCCCGTTTGAACAAATGCACCCTTCATGCTGCCGAGGCCGCCAAAATAACTGCTTACCTTTTTGACGATTTCGGTTTGCGCTGGATCAAGATTAAGTCCGGCCTTGGCATTCGGAGCTACTTCAGCGCTCCAACTCGAACCCGCTGTCCCAGTATCGCCCGCCGCTGGCGCTGCGTTAGCTGGAGCTGTAGCGGCTGCCGCTGGGGCCGGAGCCGCCGCGGCTGGTGCTGGTTGCGTTGGGGCCGGGGCCGCAGCAGGAGTGGCGGGCGCAGCTGCAGCCGGCGGTGCCGTGGCCGCCGGTTTAGCCGGGTCTTCAGCGCTGGCTGCGGCACCTACAGCCACAAAGCCCACCAAAACAACTGCGCGAGCCATCGTCGAATTCAAAATGCCCATGCGATCTCTCTGCCCGGAAGTCCGGTCCCCTCAAGTGCTCAACACCGTGATTGCCGAACAATTCGACGGCACAGAGGCGCTAGCGTTGGATTCGCGCCTCTCTTAGCGCGTCAGCGTAACGCGCACCAGAGTAGCGGGGATTTTTTGGTTGGCGCGCAGCGGCTGGCCCTTGGCCAGCCGGCCGCTGCTTGTCCAGGTGATGCCAGTCCGGCAAAACTCAGCCTCCGGCCAAAATCTCTCTTTTGCCGGAATGGTTTGCCGGGCTGACGAGGCCGTCCTGCTCCATACGCTCCATCAGATCCGCGGCGCGGTTGTAACCGATCGACAGCCGCCGCTGGATGTAGCTTGTCGATGCTTTCTGATCCCGCACCACGAGCGCCACGGCGCGATCATAAAGATCGTCTTCACTGTCGGCGCGGCTGCCAGGCACGTTGCCGCCCGAACCCCCGGCTGCCGGCTGATCGAACATGTCATCGACATAGACCGGCGCGCCTTGAACCCGCAGGCTCTCGGCGACAGATTCAACTTCTTCGTCAGAGACGAACGGCCCATGCACGCGCACAATCTGGCCGGTCCCTGATGAATAGAGCATATCACCAGCACCCAAGAGCTGCTCGGCGCCCTGTTCATTCAGTATGGTGCGGCTGTCGATTTTCGACGTCACCTTGAAGCTGATGCGCGTTGGGAAGTTCGCTTTGATCGTTCCAGTAATAATATCGACCGAGGGCCGCTGCGTCGCCATGATGAGGTGGATGCCGGCCGCCCGCGCCATCTGCGCCAGACGCTGGACTGCTGTTTCAATATCCTTGCCAGCAACCGTCATCAGGTCGGCGAACTCGTCGACAACAATCACGATGTATGGCATCGGCAAGAGATCCATATCCTGGCTCTCGTAGATTGCTGCACCCGTGCTCCGGTCAAAGCCGGTCTGCACCGTGCGTGACAGGTTCTCGCCGCGCTTTTGCGCTTCGCGAACGCGCATATTGAAGGCGTCGATGTTGCGCACCGACAATTTGGACATGCGCTTGTAGCGCTCTTCCATTTCGCTCACGGCCCAGTTGAGCGCCGCAACCGCTTTGGTGGGGTCCGTGACAACCGGCGTCAATAAATGCGGAATGCCATTGTAGACCGACAGTTCCAGCATCTTGGGGTCGATCATCAACATGCGGCAATGATCGGGCGAATGACGATAGAGCAACGAGAGTATCATAGCATTGACGCCAACCGATTTGCCGGATCCCGTCGTGCCGGCCACAAGCAAATGCGGCATGCGCGCAAGATCGGCGACGATGGCATCCCCGCCGATCGACTTGCCCAGGACAATTGGCAAAACCGCCTCTGAAGTGCGATAGGCGTCGGCCTCCAAGATATCACGCAGCATTACCATGTCGCGCTTCACGTTGGGCAGTTCGATTCCGATGACACTGCGGCCGGGCACCACGGCCACACGCACGCTGGTCACGCTCATGGAACGCGCAATGTCGTCAGCAAGTGCGATGATACGCGATGTCTTGGTGCCGCGTGCGGGTTCGAATTCAAACAGCGTGACAACAGGGCCGGGGCGAACGTCGCGCATCTCGCCCTTGACGCCGAAATCGCTCAACACGTCTTCCAGAAGGCGCGCCGTGCCGCGCAACGCCGTTTGCGAAAGTTCAGCACCGGCCCGCACCGTCGCAGCCCGTTTCAAAATATTCATGGATGGCCGCTTGTAGACGGGCTCGGCGGCGCGAATTTTCCAATCGCGCAGGAAGGCAGGTTTTTTCAGGGGGCCGCGCGCCAAAGCCTGCGGCTCGGCGCTGCCTGCTACAGGGGCTGACGCCGCGAACCGGCGCGCCATGGCCGTCGATGATTGAGCCGATTCCGACCGCATCGGGTTCGCGCGATCATAGTCAGCAAGGACAGCTTGCGCGTTGGCATTGAAATCAAAATCGTCATCAATCGAACGGGCCAACGCGGCGGGATTGGGTGGCTCCAACGGTTCAACGGCCGGTGCCGCCGGGCGCTTCTGCCACAATCCAAACATGGCCGTTTGCAGTGCGCCACGGACGGGTTGCGTCTGTTCTGCAATAGTCGCGCGCGGCGCAAAAGCACGCTCGAACGACGGCTCTTGGCGGTCATCCCGCCAGATGTCATCGTTGCCGTAGCCGGCCCCAGCGTAAATCTCGTCACGGGCATCGGCCGGATAAAAACCAGCACTCCCCGGCATCGCGTCTGTGGGCGGAGCTGTCGCGTATCCGGGGTGATTGGGTTGGTCTTGATAGGTATCGGCCGCACTCCGCAAATGCTTGTGCAGACCGAGGGCCTCGGCTTTCAAGTTCTCATGCCAGCAGCCTGACTCCGTCGAGCGCTGCAAGGAGGCCAGTGAAACGAGCATCCGGCGCAGATCGCGGAGTTCAACGCCAATGCTATGGGCGAGTGCCGACAGACCCGTTGCTACAAATAGAATTCCCGATGCAATTCCAGCTTGAAGCGGATTGATGATACCGAATACCGATGACATCAGCCGGAGCATGATATCGCCGATCATGCCTCCCATGCCGTGATGCAGCGGCCAGCCTGGTGCAACGGGGAGCGACGACAAGGCGCCGGCAATCAGCAGCACCGAAAGCGGCACGAACACCGCTTTGGTGCGAAAGTTCCAAACCCGCTCGCCTTGGATCAGGTCGAGGCTCCAGAACATCGGCGCCAGCGTCAGGATCACGGACGCAAAACCAAGCGTCTGCAACAGGAGATCTGAGACAATAGCGCCAACCGGACCGAGCCAGTTGCGCACTGCGCCGCCGGTTGCATGCGTGAGGCTCGGGTCGGTCACGGTCCACGTCAGGAGGCTGACCCATACGGCCGTGACGGCGAGCAGCACCATCACGCCGGCCGCGCCGCCCAACAGGCCAAGCAGCCGTTGTTCCAGCGGTGCTGGCATGAATCGGTTTTGATCTAGCCCTAGACTGTCGGAGGACATCGGCCGGAACGTCTCTTACGCGGTTACAAAAACGATGCGTTCGAGCGCCTCTTTGACCGTCGCTGCGTCTGCCACCAATGCCACGCGCACGTAGTTCGTGCCGGGATTGATGCCGTCGCGGCCAGGTTGAGCCAGAAAAGCGCCTGGGATGACCTTGACGCCTAAGGATTTCCATAAGGTTACCGCAGCGTTCTCGCCGCCGCCAATTTGGCTCATGTCGAGCCAGAGGCAAAACCCGCCGGCAGGCCTCGCATATCCGAAATGACCCGTCAGGACCTGATCGGCGATGGCGAATTTTTCGCGATAGGCCGCGCGGCTCGCCTCAACATGCGCTTCATCGGCCCAAGCCGCAGCCGAGGCGTGTTGCACAGGACCTGGCACCTGTGGCGCGCACATGTTGCGGATTTCAGCATAGGCCTCGATGAAAGTTGCATCACCCGCGCAAAAGCCTGAGCGCAGCCCTGGCAGGTTCGAGCGCTTCGAAAGTGAATTGAATACGACGAGGTTGGCAAAGCGCTGTGGCGTTGCGGCCGCGACTTCAAGACCACCAACTGGAGCGGTTGCCGTATAAATCTCTGAGTAACACTCGTCGAGAAACAGCATGAAGCCGTAAGTCCGGGCGAGTTCCAAAGCTTGCGCGATATAGGCTGGGCTCGCGACGGCCCCTTGCGGATTGGACGGCGAGCAAATGAAGAGCGCCACGGTACGCGCCAGCAACGCGGTGTCGCTCGCTAAATCATCAAGGTCGGGCAAGAAGCCTGAAGCCTTCGTCGCATTCAGAAAGACCGGCTCGGCCCCGACGCCCAGGGCACCTGCGACATATGCCGAATAGTACGGGTTGCACATGAGGATTGCGGGGCAGCCACGTTTGGGTATCGTTGCCGGTTTGCGGCCCATGGCTGGCAGACAGGCAAAAAACAACCCTTCGCGCGAGCCATTCAGCGCCAGGATTTCGCGGGCTGGATCAACGCCGCCGGGGATCACATAGCGGCGCGCCAGCCAACCCGCGATCGATGCCTTGAGAGCGTCCGACCCGCGAATAGGCGGATATTTCCCATAAAGTACTGCGGCTTCATTCAGCTTCTCCACGATGAACTCAGGCATGGCTTCGCGCGGTTCGCCGATGGTCAATTCAATCGGTGCGCCGTGACGGCCTGCGGGAATACCGTCGAGCAGCCGCCGCAACTGCGTGAACGGCGACAGGATCGTGCCATCGATCAACGAGGCGTGCGTTGAACCCCACGAAGCGTTGGCAATTTCCGGCGGGAGTGACATTTTCACAAGGGTCCGAAAAGCGGGAGAACACGTCGTCAGCCATAGATCAAATCCCGCACCTGCAATACTCTTGCAAGACTCAACTGCTCATACCGGGCGAAAGCCGCAAGCGTTTGCCGCGGCGCACCAAGCCCGTTACACTCTACCTCGAATCAAAATATTTGCCGGACAGCCAACCGGAACGCCAAATGCTTTTACGCTGGGGACTAAATTACGTCCTGGGAGTGCTCGCCGTCATTCTCGCGGGGATTGTCGGCTGGCAGCAGCAACTCCTGTCTTCGGCCGATGAACGCCACAAGATCGCAATCGAAAAGTTCGATGCTCTTGAAGGCGAAGCGAAAGCGGCGCAACTCGATGCGCTGATGGCAACGCGCCGGGCGGCAGAACTACAGGGTCAAATTGAACGCCACAAACGCCTCAACGAGACGCGGGCCGCGGAAGCAGACCGGGCCTCTAAGGCGCTGGCCGGTGCATTGACGGCAACCTTAGAAGCTGAAACTGTCCGCAAAACGGCAGAGGCCCGCCTCGCAGATGAGCTAAAATCTAAGCAAGCCGAGCAAGCCGCTCTGAGCGAAGCCAAGGCAACCGCAGAAGCGATGCGCGCCAAAGCCGATGCGGCCTTGAGAGATGGCGCAAGCGCGAAAGCTGAGTTGGCGCGGCTGAGCGGCACTCAAGTGCCCAGGGAAACGGCGTCCATCACGCCGCGCACCATTCCTCCGCCGGTGCAAAAGCCGGCCGGTACAGAGGCCGCCCCCGCACTTCAACCCGCAGCCTTGGCTGTTCCTGCTGTTAAACCTGCAGAGGTGCCGAAGGCTGCAACACCTCCGGAACCGGCAGCACCTGTGACAGCAGGGGTTCCATTGGCTACCAAGCCTGTGACGCCGCCGAAGCCACCCGTGAAGGTCGCAACGAAGCCTCGCCCCAAGCCAAAGCCCAAACCGGCCAGCGATTCATTTTTCCCGCCATGACGGCCCTGCCGTCACTGCATCACTGAGGTCTGCCGCGTATCCCGCATGCACGCATATACGGCGAGTGAGATCGCGATGCAGGCCGTCACATACCAGAATTGTTTTACTGCAAGGGAACTGTCGATTTCTCCGTCGTCTGCCGATCAAGCACGTCTCCGGCCTCGCGGTACACAAGATATGAGTTGCCTTGCCGTTTCAGAAGGAGCGAGGCATTACCGCGCCCTTGAGTCCGCTTTTGATCGTTCTCGACGTCAAATGTGTATTCGAATGCAATATCGTAGAAACCAGGAGCGGTTTCCGTCATGGAGAGAGTCTGCCGGAGCATTTTGTAGCGTCTGTTGGGCCAGCGGTCATAGTAGCGCTTCTTGTCTTTCTCCACGTCACGTCGAGGGGTTTTCGGATTGCCGTAGTAGTCTACAATGTCGGCGTACGACTCCATCCCCAGAGGAACTGCTCCGGATTCTCCACCGAGGTATTTCCATTCGACGAAGTAGGCGAGACGTCCGTCTGGATCAACATTGCTAACAATTGGACTGCGTGGAACTGAAACAGCCTCGCTCGGCTCCGGGGCGATCTGGCGGGATGTCTCGGCGGTCCTCACCGGCGGTGATGCTGCGGCAGTCATGAACTCGCCAATGAGGGAGGATGATTCCCACGGCACTTGGGCTTTGTTTGTTTCAAGGTAAACTCGCTCGCGGGTTCGCTTAAATGCACTCTCAATGGATTGCGGTGTTTCAATCAAAGCCGTCGCCAGCGCGCGAGCATAAGGGCTGTTGCTGCCAACACCATCTAACGCCACCTTGCCCGGCGCTGTCGAGAAGGCAATCAGAGTACCGGCGGGCGCATCGAAACCGGAAAGGCCAGACGCGGAAACACGAAGGCTCTTTTTGAATGGGTTGTCACGGCAAGCATCAAGGATGACAATGTTCATTCTGTTCTCTGCATCATACAGCGCACTGATTATATCATTGAGGTGTACAGCCTCGATGGCCGCATCGCTTTCCTTTTTGATATCGACATCGATGGGTAGCAGAAAATTGTTCTCACGCACCTGAAGACCATGTCCGGCATAGTAGAGCACGCCGATCGTATCCCGGCCATAACTACGAAGTTTAGATGTGTACTCCCTTATGGCCCGCCGCATGGCCTTGCCATCAAGGTCAACGGCGGAAATGATTTCAAAGCCTATCTGCTTCAGCGAATTTGTGATTATTTCTACATCCGCTGGCGGGTTCTTGAGCCGGGGTATGGACGTGTACCCGCCATTGCCGATTACAAGAGCGAGCCGAGATTCGGCACGCGCACAATGCGGCTGGTGCATGAGCAGAGCAAATGCTGTTACCATCCAGAACCTAACGGGTGCGGCCATCGATCTAGCAAACCCAAAAAAGAGGCAGGTCTTTAACTCGAAGTAGTCGGTGTTCAATTGTAGACTACCGATATTCTTGTTGGCGCAACTACAGATCTGAAGGTCAATTGCAAACAGTTTAAGAGATGCATCGGCATGGGGCAACGATCAATCGATGCCACGTCCCAAACTGCCCTCTCTACGCCATCGTGGAATTTCGCCGCGTATCCCGCATGCACGCATACACCGCGAGTGAGATCGCGATGCAGGCCGTGACGTACCAATAGAACCACGTGGCGTGACCGGCCTGCTTGAACCAAAGCGCGATGTATTCGGCGGTGCCGCCGAACATAGCAACCGTCAGAGCGTAAGGAAGCCCGACACCCAGCGCCCGGATGTGCGTTGGAAACAGCTCGGCCTTCACGACGGCATTGATGGCCGTGTATCCCGACACAATCACCAGCCCCGCCAGCACCAGCGCAAACGCGGTGCCTGGCTCGCGCGTGTCTTGCAGGGCCGTGAGCAGCGGAACCGTGCACAACGTGCCGAGCACTCCGAACGCCATCAGCACAGGCCGCCGCCCGATGCGGTCTGATAAAGCGCCGACGGCAGGCTGCAGCAGCATGTACAGAAAAAGGGCGGCCGCCATAATCAACGTGGCCGTGTCTTTGGCAAAGCCCGACGTATTGACGAGAAATTTCTGCATGTAGGTTGTGAACGTATAAAACGCCACCGTGCCGCCAAGGGTGAGGCCAATGACGATCGCGACTTCCTTGGGATGTTTCATGAGGCTTGCAATGCTGCCGTCGTGAGTGGCCGACTGCGTGAACGCGCTGGTTTCCGGCATATCCCGCCGCATAATGTACACGACGACGGCGAGCACCGCCCCGATGGCAAACGGAATGCGCCATCCCCATTGAGTCAACTCGGCCTCGGTCAGGATGAAATTTTGCAACACGATCAAAACGACCATGGCGCACAACTGCCCGCCGATCAGCGTCACGTACTGAAAGCTTGAATAGAAGCCACGCCGCTCCGGCGTTGCCATCTCCGAAAGGTAGGTGGCGCTCGTGCCGTATTCGCCGCCGAGACTAAAACCCTGAATGAGGCGCGCGACAAGCAGAACGGCCGGTGCAGCGACGCCAATTGTTTCATAGGTTGGCGTCACGGCGATGATCGCAGACCCCAGGCACATGAGCGAGATGCAGAGCGTGAGCGATAACTTGCGTCCTTTCCGGTCGGCGAGGCGTCCAAAAAACCAGGCCCCCAATGGCCGCATTAAAAACCCGACCGCGAAGATGCCAGCGGTCGCCAGCAACTGAGCCGTCTCGTCGCCAGCTGGAAAAAAAGACTTGGCAAAGTAGAGCGAGAACGCCGCGTAAACATAAAAATCGTACCACTCGACGAGATTGCCCGACGATCCGACCATGATGGCCTTGACCCGGCGGCGAACGTCTTCGCTGTCTGATTTACGAAACTCAGTCACCGTTCCCCCCATGTTCAGTGCATTGCAATTGAGCCCTAACTAAAGGGTTGGGGCAACAACGGAATATTTGCGAACAGCTTATGGACTTGTGCGCGTGCGCCGGCGCCAGTCCATAGATTTAGAACGGATTGTCCCGGCAACCGCCATACATGACGAGATTGGTGCGCTTGGCGCGCGGTACCGCCGAGATTGCATCAAGCGGGATCGCGAATTCGGCAAGCGCACCTGCACGCTGAGACACAGGGAAGTCTCCTGGCAGGAGGTACACTTTGCCCGCGACCTGAACACCGTGCCCCGTGGTATATACCAGCGCCACATCCGCACCTTCAGACCGGCTTGCGAAGGCAGCAAGTTCATCGCCCAAGTGTGCACGGATAGGATCGAGAATACTTTTCGTTTCAAATCCTGCCGCGTTGAGAGCATCGGAGACGCGGCCTGCATCCCGCTTGGCGCCCGGCAACGATTTTGCTTCGCCTAATCCTGAATAGTCAGAGTAGACCAGTACGAGCGCCACTCGCCGCTCACCTTCTGCTTTCGGTGCAATTTTCCAATCAGCTGGATGCGGGCTTGACGGAACCTCGGGCTGCTGGCGGCCGCCGCTTTTTTTTACAGTCAACACACGCAACTGAGTTGAGAATGCTCCCAAGCCAAGATCGCGGCTTTGCAAAAGTTCGACGAGTGCGCTTGCAAAAGGGTTCCCGCCACCCTCGCCCTGATCGAACGTCGGTTTGCCTGAACTGGAGGCATAAAACACGAGCGCAGGCTGTGGTGTCTCCTCGGCGCGGAGCATCGGAGTGGAGGTAACGGTGACGAGTGCCAAAAATGCGAATACCATAAAATGAATGCGCATTGGCATTGTTCCCCGGAAGTATTGGACACGGATTTCGCTGCAAGCATATCAACGCAGGTGGCCGATGCACAACCGTCCACCGTACGCGGCTCTCCCGCATTCCCCACTAGCCCTTCGCGGCCAGACACGCCGAACATCGCCGATAGTTTAAGCGCGGTTCTTTGAGCGGGGATTACGTGGCACTGGACGACACTGCCGGTTTGAGTGAGGCGGCGCACGCGAAAGCTCCCCGCGATACCGCCGCAAGGCCTGCATCAATTCTCACACCCGCCGTTTGGGCACCGGCCATCACGCCCGCCGCTCCGTTCGCGCGTTCGCGCTCAAGCCGCGAGGATAACGTGATGAGGTTTACATCCGCCCGCTGCGCACGTCGTCTTCAGGGTTGGCGCTGATCTTATGGATCGCAAGGTCGGCTCCCATGCGTTCGTCTTCAACTGATAGCCGCAGACCCGTTAGCGCATTCAGCAGTCCATAGATGACGAAACCGGTTATGAAGCCGAACGCGGCACCCATGACGCTGCCAACGAGTTGCGACTGGAACGTGACGCCGCCTATGCCGCCGAGCGCGGTGAGGCCAAAGATTCCACACGCGATCCCGCCCCATAGGCCGCACAACCCATGCAGGGCCCACACGCCGAGAACATCGTCGATCTGCCACGTGTTGGTCGAGATCTGGAACATCTGCACGAACAAAACGCCCGCCACCGCGCCGGTCACCAGCGCTCCCACCGGATGCATGATGTCGGAACCCGCGCACACCGCGACAAGGCCTGCGAGCGCGCCGTTGTGGACGAAGCCCGGATCGTTGCGGCCGGCAATGAGCGCGGACATAATGCCGCCGGCCATCGCCATCAGCGAGTTGATGGCGACCAGGCCCGATATACCCTTCAAGCTTTGCGCGCTCATCACGTTGAAGCCGAACCAGCCGATGCACAGCAGCCACGAGCCCATGGCGAGCCAGGGCAGCGACGACGGCGGCGTGGCAATGGAGCGGCCCTTGTCATAGCGGCCGGTGCGTGCGCCCAAGCGCATCACGGCTCCGAGCGCGATCCAGCCGCCAACCGCATGCACGACAATCGAGCCGGCGAAATCCTTGAACTCGGCACCGAGTACGGGCGCAAAAAAGTTCTGCTGCAGGCCGAAGTTCTTGTTCCAGACGATGCCTTCAAAAAACGGATAGGCGAGGCCGACGATGAGGCCGGTGGCAATTGCCTGCGGCCAGAAGCGGGCGCGCTCGGCTATGCCGCCTGAAACGATGGCCGGCACGGCAGCTGCGAACGTGCACAGGAAGAAAAACTTCACGAGCCCGAGACCCTGCGGGCCGTAGTCGCCGCTCGAAATGGTTCCGGCATCCGCCATGAAACTCACGCCGTAGGCGACCCAGTATCCGATGAAGAAGTACGCGATGGTCGAGATGGCGAAGTCGACCAGAATTTTGACGAGTGCGTTGACCTGATTCTTATGCCGGACGGTACCTACTTCCAGAAACGCAAAGCCCCCATGCATGGCGAACACCAGGATCGCCCCCATGAGTAGAAAAAAGACATCCGTTCCCTGCTGTGATTGTTCCATTCCCCAAATTTCCCCCGTAGCTTCGTGCCTTATTATTATGCAGTCGCTCTTGTTTTCGGCGATTTGCACAGAACAACGGCGTAGTGATCAAGAATTGTGCCACGGGGTCGACGGCGCAGCAAATTCAGCGTTTGAAACAAAAACGGACGCTTGGGTAGCAAAGCGTCCGTCTGTACTGCTCATAATTTATGCAATAGTCCGTCAGCCCCTGCCTAAAAGTGAGGCGCTGCGCAGCCTACGCTCTACCGCACCCGCCTTGGGTTCATGTACAGGTCGGCTTCCTGGCGCTCTAGCTTGGGTTCAAGTCGTCCGGCGCGCACGTCTTTGTAAAGCCGTTTCATGTGGCGGCGGCAATCGCCGTTGAACACGATCATGCCGGCGAACATCTTCATCACCGTCATCAGGCGCTTGCCGTCGACGCCCGTTTTGACTTTACCCTTCCACTTGCCGCCGATTGAAAACACCTTGCCATCGAGATGGCCGACGTTTTCGCCCTTCTGGTTGTAGAGGGTGTAGTCGCCGCCGAGATTGATGACGTCGCGGCGCAGCGAATAGAACTCGGGCTTGCCCTTTTCATCCATCAGGAAAAACGAGAAGTATTCCGGCAGCAGCGGCCACTTGTTGGCCGAACGCTCGATGTAAATCATGTAGCTGTCGTCGTCGGTGTTGATGGAATAGGTCATCACCGGCAGGCCGCGCGCACCAATCGTTTGCTGAATAGAGCGGCCGAGCATCAAGTCAGCCGTGGCCTTCCAACCCAGATTTTCGGTGAACAGCTTGAACACCAGGCGTTTGTCCATGCCTGTCGCGTTTTTCCATAAATCCTCGCGATAGCCGAGCAGGCCCGTGCGCTCGCCGTCCTCGATGATCTCGGCGAAGATGTCCATGTCGGTGGTGAACTGGCGCGATTTGGCCTTGTTGCGCGAGCGCTTGTAAACGCCGAACTCTGTGAAGTTGAAGTTCGTAATCCAAACGTCGACGACGAAGCGGTGATAGCCGTCGGCGGGCTCAGCAGAGGGTTTCTTTTTGGCAGCGGCCTTGGGGGCCTTGTCAGCTTCTTGCAGCGCTTCGGCGCGAGCTTCACGTGCGGCCTCGTTGGCGGCGGCCTCTGCTGAGCTGTCGACCACTTTCAGGGCAGTAGCCATGGAGTTCTCCTTAATGCGCGCGAAAGCCGCGCGAGCGAATCACTTCGCCAAAAGTAGCACCGCGCAGTGCAGGCCATTCTCAGGCGGTGAAATTCGCAGGGGAAAAGGTGGGGAAGTCTTTCTCTGCGCATCCCGCCGCAAACGCCCACGGCGGCTGGCTCCCGGAACGGGAGTCGCCGTGGACAAAGCAATACCGAGAACGGGGCAATCGAGCCTCGTCGAGTAATACAAGTAGATGCGGCTTGATTGCCCCATCGCATGACACGGGGGTGGGCCCCCTTTGCGGACCGTGACA
>JANNXL010000541.1:0-2596 GCA_031409575.1 Hyphomicrobium sp. | reverse complement strand
GCCTGGGGCGATCATGAACCAAGGCAAATCATGAGGCGCGGCCGGGTGCATTGATGGCGTCACTGCAAATTTCCGATCAAAGAAGTGTTTTCGTCAATTTATCTGACGCAACCTAGTTCGCCGATACCTCGGATTTGTCATACGCCAGGATGCAAACGCATTGCAAATAGAGAGTCATTGCGCAGGTCAGATTGAGTGTGATGCGCCTTCACGCGAACCCGTTTGCGAGAGCGCCGGCAGCGCACAGCGAGCGCCTCACGCACGGACCATGGCTGCATCAATGACGATGGGAGGCTCGATCAGGCGGGGCTTCAACGGTGCGATGGGCAGGATCTGGGGACTGTGCGAGGGCCGCACCTCATCTTTCGCGAGCTTCCATCGCCAGCCCCTGCGTCCGGGCACTTTGTCGAGCGCTATCGCGTAAACCGTCGCCCGGCCCGGCTCTAGTTTGATGCGCAGGAAATGCTTGTAATCCTTGATACCAAGCGCGCCGAAGGCATCGCCCGAGTGCATATTCAGCAGCGTTGACGTCAGCGTCCAATAAAGTCCCATGACGAAGCCGCCAAGTGCACCACCGATAAAGAACGTGAGAAGCAGGCTCCAGCCGATACGAATGATATCGCCAGCCACGCTGGTCACGCCGGCGCCAAGCAACGACGTTCCCAACAGCTTGACCGGCACGCTGGTACTGGTCGCGATCCAGCTGACGACGAGAAGGGTGAAGAGGTGTGCCGCGAAGTGAACCGTCCCTATCAGGAATTTTGCAATCTTGTTCTCGGACTCGACGTAGACCACAAGCGCCGTCCAAAGTCCGAGCAGGAGAAAGGCGAAAAACGGGCTCTGCTCAGACGCCGCAATGAGGGCCTTGGGGTTCAACAGGTCGGCGAGCGCATAGGTGATCATGGCCGTGGCCAGGTGGCCGAGCTTGCCACTCACGCTCAGGTCCGGATCCTTTACACCGTGCTGCGCATTGGAGACGAAGTTTTCGAATTGCTGTTTCTCGTCTTCGTCCATCAAGGCTTTTTGGCGTTCGTGGATTTTGCTCAGCTCGTCGTTCGCACCCTTCAGGCTTTCTTCGGCCGATGCAATATCGAGATCGATCGACTTGATGCCCGGGCTCGTCGCGCCGCCTGACTTACTTGTAAGCGCCTGCTTTTTTTCACTCAGTTCCTTGATGCGCTGATCGATGTAGTTGATCGTTTGGCCGGCATTGAGAGCTTCGGTCGCAATCGAGTCCTTCACCTTGCGCAAGACCGGCGACTGGCGGGGATCGGCCGCGAAGTAGGCCCACGCGAAGATGAAGTAGACGATTCCGACGAGCGCGGTGAACCCGCGATTGCGGAAGGGAAGTGCTAAATTCTTGAGGCATAACAGGCGGCTCTTCCATCGCGGCGGATAAATATGCGGTGCGTGGCAGATGAAGGCATCGCTTTTGACCTGCCCGCGGCGCACGGCTCTGACCCTGCGGCCAATGGAGGCCGCAATCTCTGACGCGGCCTGTGGAACCGTTACGCCAGGGTTTGAGCTGAATGGAATAAAGTTCACCGGAGCCGCCGGGAGGGTAGGTGCGGGGCTCGGAGTTTTTGCTCCGGGACGTTCCGCGCTGATGTCGATTTTCTGCTGCGTAAAATCTGGCCCTTGGGGGCCCACCACGGCTTTTTCGCTGCGGTTGAATTCGGTGGTGTCTTCAGGGCTCGAGATGCGCGCGCCCGCACCGGTCGGCGTCGCCCATTTCAGCTCGATGTGCGATTTCAAGCCGTGCGTTGCGTGCGCAAATGCACCGCCACCGCCAGACGTTATAAATTGAGTGCCCAGCTTGTCATTTGTATAGCGGCTGTAGTGGTGCCAGTCGCCGGCCAGCACGGTGCAGATTTTCGCGCCCCTCTTGCGCGCCAGCATGCTGATCTCGTGCAAGTTGTCGTAGTTCTTATGCAACCAGCTTGGCTCGGCGAGGCATAGAATAATGTTGTCGCCTGGGTTTGTCTGATCCGCCATCAGGTCGAAATAGTCGCGCTGGCTGTCGTCAAGATTGTCGGCAAGCTGGATGTCAGGCCCCCAGATCCACCAGTTGTGCGGCAGTTTAATCGCGAAATAACTACGGTGCTGGTGGCAGCGCCAGCCGCCAATTTGCGAACCAACGCCGCCGGAAATGCGGTCACGTGCCGAACAGAAGAGCGCACTGAATGCCGATAGCCCGTCATACCAGTCGTGGTTGCCGGGAATCGCGAATACCTTTCGCGCCGGATTGTCGGTCGAGAAGGCCCAGTCATAGGGATCGCGCAGGCGGCTCTCATATTCCTGCTTGGTTGCGTCAGGATAAACCTGATCGCCCCCCATGATCAGAAGTTTTCCAGCTGGCAGCGGAGTGGGCTCGCCGCTCACTTTGAGTTCATCGGCGGCCAGAAGATAGGCCATTGCATACGTCGCTTCGAAACCATCGCCAAGGTCGGCGATGTAGTCGACCCAGATGGCGCCATCCTTCTCCGGCTGAAGTGTATCTGCCGCTGAATTGGCACCGCTATAATCATAGCGCGCGGCGAGCGCTTCTTCGCTCTCGTTGTCGGTTGCTGCCTGGATGAGCCGCTGGTCGGTGTAC
>JANNXL010000540.1:0-1566 GCA_031409575.1 Hyphomicrobium sp. | reverse complement strand
CTTATGCGCCGGAGCGTTCCGGCGTCATCCACTGTCTCCCATCGATTGGATTGTCTTCGCCATCGATGTGATCCTGACCATCCTCTACGTCGCCTTGACGGTTGCGAAGGCTCAAGGGGTGCTGTCGTTCAATGACCGCGTTGCCGTCGTCGCACTTCTCATCGCATCCAACTTTACGACGCTCACGGCGTTCATACCCTTGCTGCGCTCGACCTATGCTCGCCCTGGCGGAGAACGAGTCCTACCTTGGATACTTTGGACGACGGCCTATTCAGCGCTGCTTCTTGTGACCATCGCGCATGGCGCAGCGGAAGAACGCTTGGTTCTGCTTCTCTACCCCGCCTCCAATGCCGTTCTGCACTTATCCGTCGCGTTGCTCGCCCTGAGTAGGTTTTGGCGGAAGGATCGTGTCACCGCGCTCGACGTCCGCCACACCGACAGAACAGGACTTGGCCTCTTCACGACCAGAACCTTTCAGCGAGGCGAATACGTCTGCACACTGGCAGGCTCGGTGAGGCGATGGCGGAGCCGCAACGATGCCGACGCGGGCTCGAACGAAAACTGGATCGGTATCGGGAAGGACATTTGGATTGAGCCCGATGCGCCCTTCATGTTTATCAATCACAGTTGCGAACCGAACTTGGGGATCGTGGGCGAGCGCGACTTCGTGGCGCTGCGCGATATCGGAGAAAATGACGAACTGACGTTCGACTACTCAATCACAGAAGACGAACCTCATTGGCGTATGACTTGTAGTTGCGGAAGCACGGCTTGCCGGAAAGTCATCGGCCCGGTCTGGACTTTGCCGTACGACCTATTCCTTCGTTATCTCCCCTGCGTGCCAGACCATTTCAGGCGTCGTTACCTGGAACATCGACGAAAAATGGGGACGCAGGATGAACCGGACGAAAATCCTCGCGCGAGCTATGCTGACTAGAACGGATTTCCGATGAAGCAGTCATTGCCGGCATCTCGTCGAGTGTCTGCAAAGGGCCAACCCACGACGTAGCACCGATTTCGCCGAACGGCTTGGTTGATCCAATCCAGCCGGCGGCGTTTCTTGCTGCGGTCCGGCGCGTTATCGCCGGAATGCGTCATTCGCTTACTTGAGGTCACGTTGATCGCGATTCCCAAAATTACATCGACGTGGCACGTGTACACATGGACAATACCATCCCAATTTGGGCCCGGGTAGCAGGCGTTGCCGTGTTTGCCGCGGTTGGCTTTTATCTCGTCGGCATCGCAGTGGGACGAGCGCCTCTACTTGGCGGTGAACTGCATGCACCGACCTGGGTCGTTGGCTGTGCGGGTGTCACATTCCTGCTGAGCGGCATCTATCTCGCGCTCGATGCCGCGCCGACGCGGTTCAGCACGCTCCGCCACCTCGTCGTGATTGCGTTTCTGACGTCGCTCGCGGCCCTCTTCTCTTGGATCGCCTTCGGTGAGGGCGCTCGCGAATTGACGTCAGGATCGGCTACAGCGACGTTGCAAGGCAACGCACCAGAGGGGCAAGGCCGACTAGCGTTTGGAACGTTAGCGGTGCTGAGTTACGTTCTCATCGCCGTG
>JANNXL010000539.1:0-4559 GCA_031409575.1 Hyphomicrobium sp. | reverse complement strand
CCACCCAGGAAGAACACGTTATCCGGAAACAGATCGGCGTGAATGACACCTTGCGGCAAGCCAGCCGGCCAGCCGGTTTCCAGGGCGCCGAGTTCGGCCGCAAGCAAAGCTCTCAGACCGGGCGTGATGCTGTCGGCTTCGCGCTCAAGCTTCGTAAACAGCGGCCGCCAGCCATCAACCCCCAAGGCATTCCGGCGCGTGAGCGCAAAACCCTCACACGCCAAATGCATGTGGGCCAGCGCCTCGCCAACGGCGGCACAGTGCCAGACGCCTGGATTTCTGACTGAGACACCATCGAGAAATGTGATCAACGCGGCCGAGCGGCCGGCGAGTTCCTTCAAGGTCTGCCCATCGAGCGCCTTTACCGGAAGGGGACACGGCACACCCCGGCCGTGCAGATACTGCTTGAGGGCAAGAAAAAATGGCAGGTCTTCTACCGCCACCCGGCGCTCGTAAAGCGTCAGGATGAAACGCCCGGCGCTCGCCGTGATCAGATAGTTGGTGTTTTCAACGCCTTCGGCAATGCCCTTGCACGACATCAGCTGGCCCAGACCATAGCCCGAGATAAACTGCTGTAGCTCGTCGCCCGAGACTTCGGTGTAGACCGCCATGCGTCAGTCCTGCACTGCTGCCGGAGCCGCAGCCGGCGAGACTGCCGGCGCAACCGACCGCAATTCGCGCGGCACGTTGAACACGACGCGCTCGTCGGCCGTGGACACGGTTTCGAGCGTCACATCGTACCGTGCCTTCACGGCCTCGATGACTTCGTCAATCAAAACCTCGGGTGCCGACGCACCCGCGGTAATCCCAAGGGTAGCGATACCCCGAAACTGATCCCACGGAATATCACTCGCCCTCTGAATGAGAAACGCCGCCGGGCAGCCGGCGCGCTCGGCCACTTCCACGAGGCGAACAGAATTGGATGAATTGGGGGCACCCACGACGAGCAACCGGTCGATGCGCGGAGCAATGTTTTTCACGGCCGCCTGACGGTTGGTGGTCGCGTAACAGATATCTTCCTTCACCGGACCTGCAATGTCCGGGAACCGCTTCTTCAGCGCTAGAACCGTCGCCGCGGTATCATCGACCGATAGCGTCGTCTGCGTCACGTAGGCGAGCTTAGCGGGGTCACGCGGCTGAAAAGTAAGCGCATCGTCCGCCGTTTCAATGAGTGTCACAGCACCTCCCGGCAACTGCCCCATGGTGCCTTCGACTTCGGCGTGGCCCGCGTGACCGATGAGCACAATCTCACGATCGTTCTCAAAGTGGCGTGCCGCCTCAATGTGCACCTTGGAAACCAGCGGGCAGGTGGCATCGATGGGAAACAAATTACGCCTTTTGGCGGCTTCCGGGATCGCCTTGGCGACGCCGTGTGCCGAAAAAATCACGGGCTGGCGCGTTTCTGGAATTTGGTCCAGTTCGTCCACAAAGATGGCACCTTTGGCCTTTAACGAGTCGACGACGTACCGGTTGTGGACAATCTCGTGGCGCACATAGACGGGCGCACCGAACTTGGCCAACGCTAACTCAACGATCTGAATCGCACGGTCGACACCCGCACAAAACCCGCGCGGTGCCGCCAGCAGCACCTGCAAAGGTGGTTTGGCGGATACCCCCGGCAGGTGATCGTTCGGGCCAGGGGAATCGCCGGCAGGCCCGGGAGCAGGTTGGTTCGAATGCAAAGGCAATGGTCCTGTTCTTTAACGCCAAGAAAGAACGAACTTTCCCGGGCGGCTGCAGAAGTGATACACATGAATCGTGATCTGGAAAATGGGCGTCGGTTAACGAGATCACGTTTGGGAGACCCGGTGGCCTTTTCATCCCCTAACCTTCGCCCGGCGGGCATCGGCGCATCCTGCGCGCACACCACGCTGCGGCTTCGCAGATCCATGATTTTGGCCGCACTTGCGACGGCGTCAGCCCTGAGCCTTGGTGGTTGCGGTCTCACCTCCTTGACGTCCGGCCTGGGCTCCAGCGTGTTTGGCGGCAGCTCTACGGCCTCAACGGGAGACGCGAGCAAAGTCAGCGAAGAACAGCTCCTTTCGGCCGCGAAGTCATCTGACGGCTCGACGGGTGCCGTTGAAGTGGCGACTGGCTGTCCGAAAGTGATTGCCGCGCCGCGCGACAACAATCTGACGATCTACGAACCCGGCCGTGTCGGCGACGGCCTTGCCATCGTCCATCGTGGTGAGATTACCAAGACCGCACGGGAGTGCGTGATCGAGGGCAACAAGGTCATCGTGAAGTATGGCTTCTCGGGCCGAGTCTTGCTTGGCCCGCGCGGCAAGTCCGGACCGATCTCCTTGCCGATCACCGTGGCTGTGGCTGATAGCAAGCGCGAGAAAGTGGCAACGGACAAACTGAAGGTCGATACCAGTGCCGCGATTGAGAATCCCATCGGTTACTTCTCGGCCGTGCGGATCATCTCGTTCGACATTCCCGAAGGGGCACGAGCCGGCGAATATGAAGTCAACCTCAGCTTCGAGCGCACCACGCCCAATTCGGGGTGACGGCAAGGCCACGCTCTATACTCCGCACTTCGTCATCCTCGAAACGGCGAGCCTGCGAGACTTTTCGGGGATCCAGCATAAAAGTCGTCGCAGACACGATCAAATGGGCCTTCGACGTCTCGCGCGCTGGATCCCCAATCACGCTTCGCCTGCGGCTCACGCCATTGAGGAAGGATGACGGAAGCGAAAAAAGCCGGGCAAGGGCCTGGCTTTTTTGGTTCGAATGTTCGTCGCAGGAGAGCTAGTTCAACCGGCCCTTGATGTCGCGAATGCTGTCATCAATCAGCGCCGTCGCCGTGCCGCCGGTCACCTTCGACTTCAAGATACTTTCCGCAGCTGCGATCGCGGCGGCCACGGCCGCAGACTTGACCTCGCCCAAGGCCTGCGCCTCGGCCCGCGCGATCTTGTTTTCGGCGGCTTTCGTGCGCCGCTCCAGGCTTTCAGCCAGCGCCTTGCGGGTATCGGCTGCCAGCGCCTCAGCTTCACGCTTGGCTTGTTCAACGATGCCCTTGGCTTCGTCTTCGGCTTCACGGCTTTTCTTTTGATAGTCAGCTAGAAGCTGTTGGGCTTCGTCGCGCAATCGGCGCGCATCATCCAGCTCTTTGCGAATGGCTTCGCCGCGTGCGTCCAATGCCGCGCCGGCCATGGCCGGAACCTTGAAGTACAAAACAATGCCGATGAAAATCAGCAGCGCCACGAGCGTCCAGAAGACGGGGTCTTGCGGATTAAACATGTGTCCTCACTTCGCCCCAGCCAAGGCGCGCTTGATCTCGTCGGCCGTCACATCGGCACCGATCAGCCGCTTGACGACCGCGCCTGCTGTGTCGGCTGCCACTTCACTGACGCTGGCCAGCGCTTTGGCCTTGGTCGCGCCAATGCGCGCTTCGGCTTCAACCAGCTTGGCCGCAAGCAGCTTTTCGCTGGCGGCCTTCTCCTTGTCCGACTCGCCGCTCAAACGCTCGCGCGTTTCTTTGGCGATGCCCGACGCGTTGGCGCGCGCATCCGCAAGAGACTTCTCATAGGTCTTGAGGGCCTTCTGCGTGTCGTCTTTCAGGCGCTCTGCTGTATCGAGGTCGCGCTTGATACGGTCCCGGCGCTCTTCAATCACTTCGCCCACGCGCGGCAGCGCGAACTTGGACAAAATGATGTAAAGCCCCACAAACGTAATCGCGAGCCAAATAAGCTGGGGTGCGAACGTCGATGGGTCGAGAGGCGGGAACACCTTTGCATGTCCCGCGTCGTGCGGAACTGCCGTGCCCTCATGTACGGGCTCAGTCATGATCTCGTCGTCCTGATCAGCAAACTTCTATGACACTACTGCCGCCCGCCCAAGTGCAGGGCAAACGCCCTGCACTTGGAACCGGGCAGCAAAATTTATCAGGTGAAGAGCAACAGGAAGGCGATGAGCAGCGCGAAAATGCCGAGCGCTTCCGTCACAGCGAAGCCGAAAATCAGGCGGCCGAACTGGCCGTCAGCAGCCGACGGGTTGCGCAGTGCGCCCTGAAGGAACTGGCCGAACAAGTTGCCGACGCCGATGGCGGCAGCGCCGGTGCCGATGGCAGCTAAGCCAGCGCCGATGAGCTTTGCAGAAGCGGGATCCATAGTGTTCTCCTGTTGAGTAGGTCTAAGAAAAGTTGCGTTCGCGCTGGTCAGTGACCTGGGTGCAGCGCGTCGTTGAGATACATGCAGGTCAGCATCGTAAAGACGTAAGCCTGCAAGAAAGCGACAAGAAATTCGAGAGCTGTCAGTGCGGTGGCCATCATCAGCGGCAACGGTGCCATCGCCTTCATGGCGCCGGCAGCACCCAGCAGCATGACAACGAACCCGCCGAAGACTTTAAGCGTAATGTGACCGGCCAGCATGTTAGCGAACAGACGGACCGAATGGCTCAAAGGGCGCGAAAAAAACGAGATGACTTCGATGAGCGTCACCAGCGGCAAAACGTAGATCGGAACGCCGTCCGGCACAAACAACTTAAGGAAGCCAACGCCGTTCTTGGCAAAGCCGACAACGAGAACCGTGAGGAATACCAGAGCGGCAAGGGCTGCC
>JANNXL010000538.1:0-2133 GCA_031409575.1 Hyphomicrobium sp. | reverse complement strand
GCCTTCAAGCAAATCCACGGCCTTATCCGCCTCTCCGAGCTTGGACATCGCGCATGCCAGATTGTAGTGCAGCCGTACGTTATCCGGATCGAACAAGACCGCTCTCTTTGTCCATTCGAGAGCCCGCTCGGCTTCGCCGAGGTCCGCCAGGGCGGACACGAGAAATCCCAACGCGCCACCGTGGTCGGGTTCGACGCGGAGCAATTTTTCGCAACGCGCCAAGCAACGGCGCGCGGCGGACAATGCGCCTTCTTCGTCGCCAATAGCTTCGTAGGCCTGGACGACCATTCCAGCGGGGCGATAGGCATCGGCGTCAAGGCCGCAAGCGGTCTCGAAATGGCGAATGGCGTCGTCCGGCCGCTTTAGGCCGAGCGCCATGTAGCCCGCAAAGAGGTGCGCGTCATAGCTGTTGGGGTCGAGCCTAAGCGCCGCTTCCATGTGGGTCTGGCCGGCGAGGAAGTTCATCGCCGTGCCGCGGCCCAGCACTTCGGCAAGGGCAGCGTGTCCCTCAGCCAACAGCGGATCCAGCGCAACAGCGCGCTCCGCGGCTGTTGCTGCCTCCTCGAAGCTATACCCGGGTACGGCGCGTTGGCCCAGCTCTGACATGGCCATTGCCATCAAGGCCCAGCCGCGGGCGAAGCCAGGATCAAGCGCCACGACTTTTTGGCAAATGCGCACGATCAGCGGTTTCATGCGCTCGCTGCCGGTGCGCTCAAACTGACGGGCTAGAAGAAAGAGTTCATAGGCTTCGGCGCTCGACGTATCGCGGCGCTCTATTGCCTTCTTCTCTTCGGGCAAAAGCTTCAGTTTTAACGCCTTCACAATGGCTTCGGAAATCTCGTCTTGAAGCGCGAAGATGTCGCTTAGCTCTCGATCGTACCTTTCGGCCCAGACGTGGCCACCGCTCGCGTCGATAAGTTGGGCGGTGATGCGCACACGTCCGCCGGCTTTGCGAACGCTGCCTTCGAGAACGTGGCTAACCTTCAATTGTCGCGCCGCCTGCGGCACGTCCACGTGCTTGCCTTTGAAGGTGAAAGCGGTGTTGCGCGCGGCGACCCACAGTGCCGAGACCTTCGACAGGTCGGTGATGATGTCTTCGGTGATGCCGTCGGAAAAATATTCCTGCTCCTGATCGCCGCTCATGTTGGCGAAGGGGAGCACGCAGATGGACACTCTCTGCGGCTTCTCTGTCACTTGAGCCTGCGGGTCGAGCACCGATTGCGGCCTAACGACGAAGACATGCACCGGGTTTTCAATATTCTTCACCGCGTGGGGGCCCGTGTCCTCGAATTTCGCGGCGACTTTGCCCGCGACTTGCTCGCTGACATTGCGCGACACGGCGACGCCTCCTACCGGCGCGAGCGTTTGCAGACGCGCGGCGACGTTCACGCCTTCGCCGTACATGTCGTCACCGTCGACGATCACATCGCCCAGATTTATGCCGATGCGATAGCGAAGCCGCTCGGCGTCAGGCCGGTGCGCTTCAGCGGCGTCCATCGCCGCTTGAATGTCGAGAGCGCAGGTGACGGCAGCGGCGGCGCTCGGAAATTCAGCCAGCGCGCCATCGCCCATGAGTTTGAACACGCGCCCGCCCTGCGCGACGACGCGCGGATCGAACAGGGATTTGCGGTTCTCCTTCAGCCGCGCGAGCGTCCCCGCCTCGTCGCGTTCCATGAGGCCGCTGTAGCCGACGACGTCGGCCGAAAGGATGACGGTTAGTTTCCGCTGCATGGGTGTCCAGGGTCTACCAAGCTAAGACGACCCTAGTGACTCTTTGGGGCGCCGTCAGCGGCTGGAGCTATTGGTCGGGTGAATCGCGCGGCTTCGTCCTGCGCGAGGGGCGAAAATGGGGCCCTCCGAGCGCTGTATCAGGGCTCAAGCGCGGTGCGATGCGCGGCTCTCGTGTTTCAGGCCAATGACCGGAACCGGCGATTGCGCGCCTGATGGACAGGGCAGGCGGGAAGGGCAGATGTTGATCGACCCCGCCGTCCGTTACAATGTGGCGGCCTCGGCATTGATGGCCCGTTGCGGACATTGCCGCGAGCCCGTGATTGGCTATCGTGAAATCCGCGCCATGAAAACACGACTCCTCGACCCCGCTGAGTATAAAGCCACGTTTTCGGCGCCGATGCG
>JANNXL010000537.1:0-5709 GCA_031409575.1 Hyphomicrobium sp. | reverse complement strand
TGCGCATCCGTGTTATCGAAAGTGGCGAGGAACTGGATTATTTGCTGAGCGCGGCACTGGACGACCCCACGGCACCATAATGTTTGCAACCGCATTTGATCTCGTCGTTGAGGAAACGCGCAAGCGGCATCCAAAGGGCGTGGCACAAGCTTATACTGATATCGGGGCAGCACTTGAACGGTTTGGGTTCCAGCGCATCCAAGGCAGCGTCTACGTCTGCGAACGTGAAGACTTGGCGAACCTTTTCGCTGCCATGACCGTCCTCAAATCACTACAATGGTTCGCCGGGTGTGTGCGCGATATTCGCCTTCCGCATTGAGCAATGGTCGGATTTCACGGGGTACTCCAAGACCTAGAGCACTGTCATGCCGCAAAAGCGACAAGCAGTCTGGCGCTGAGCTGAAAGTCTACGCACCCTCTTGAACCCTACCCTCACAGGTCTACAATCTGCAGCCCGGTTTAGATTTGAACCGTTCGATCTCTAGGAGGCCCGCCCATGAAAACGCCGCTCGAAATCTCCTTCAAGGGTCTGGAAAAAAGCCGCGCCGTCGAAGCCAAGGTAGCCGAACGTGCGGCGCGGCTTGAGCGCCATTTTGATCGCATGACAAATGTGCGTGTGGTGGTGTCGGCACCCAACAAACTTGCTCACAAGGGCAAACACTTTGAAGTGAAAGTGGAGATCGGGATTCCTGGCGGTGCACCCATCATCATTTCAGAAGAGCCTGAAGGCAACGATGCCCGGTCTGATCTGATGATCGCCATCCGCAACGCTTTTGACAGCGCGGAACGCCGTCTGGACGATCTCGCGGAGCGGCTTGGCGGAAGCTCTAAGAAAGCCGAGCGGGAGCGCCGCCGTCCCGCAAAGGCCATTGTCGAAGTGTGACCCAAAGGGGTTGGTGTCAGACCCGAAGTGTCAGACACCTCAATCGCGATCGCGGGATTTGTGTTTCTTAGACTGAGAAGCTGGAGCTTCGCTGGGGTCACTGCTTTCGATAGCCTTGCCAGTACTGCCAGTTTCGGCCGGAGCGGCGGGCACGATTGTTGCGGCCTTCGCAGGGACGGGAAGCGAAGCCGAACTTCCAGGTCTCGGCCACGACATATCATCGGCGCGGCCGGGCTTGGGTGTCAATCTTTCGCCCTTAAAGAGCACGCGGAAGTAAGGCGTCTGTGCCGCCGACAATTTGGGCGCGCCATCTGCGCTGCTGTGATTGCTTGCCGGCGTGACGGAGCTCATCACGAGCAATCCGCCGGAAATCTGGTCCGTCAGATTGTCGCCCATTTGCGAAGGCTTGTCTGCGCTTTCACGCCGGGTCACGAGTTGCACGACCGATGCCGGAATAACGGGACGCACAATGTCGAGGTTCAGCGTTTCTTCGCGGCCCGATGCCGAAACAATCTTCAAGCTGATCTTGCCGGTTTCGGCTTTCTGCTCTCCGGGTGCCGCCTCTGCGGCAGCGGCGGGAGCTGGTGTGCCTGCCGGTGCGGCGGCCGCTTCCGCTGGCTTGACCGACGCGCCGGGAGCTGGGTCGGCAAGCTTTGCCTTATCGGGATTGATCTTTGCCTGTTCGGGCTCGGCACCGGCCAGCGGCACATCGCGGTCTGCGCGCGCTTGGATCAGGTCGCGCTTCAAATCGCGTTCGACAAAGTGCGCCAGTTTGCGGTTTCCGGCTGCTGTAAAGTACACACCGTCACCATCGCGCAGTCTGACAATCTTACCGGCCAAATCGGGGCCGAACGCGTCGTAACCGCCCTGTTCATTCAGGAACCCCGCGTACACATCGACATACCTCATCCCATTGAGGAAGATGCGCTCGCGCAGCAGTTCATTGATCATCTGTGCGTCGTCGTTGGCGTCCGCTTTGCGAACATTTGGCAGTCCGACCCAGTACACGGATACATTGAGGCGCTTCAGGATCTTTATGAGCCGGTCTGCCCGCTGGGCGTATTCGGTACGCCAAGCTGCAGACCCTACAGCGACTTTTTTACCGCCAGCATCGCGCAGCGAAACCCGGTCCCAGGCACCCAGCATAACGATGGCGATTTGCGGGGTTTCGCGCTTCAAGTCGTCTTCGAGTGCAACAATCTTTTCGGCGAAGTCTGGCCGGTTCAAGCCGTTCAGCACAAATTGCTTGGTGCGTAATGCCAAACGGCGGTCGTCGATCAACGCTTCACTGAGGCCGAACTGAAGGCCGTCTGCCATGTCGTCGCCGATGACAGCAATGTTGTAGAGTTCGCCCGGCGGAAAAGGCGTGAGAAAACTCGAACCCAACGATTCCTCCTGCGCTCGCGCAGCCACTGATGCGAGGACGAGCCCGCACAGCAAAATACGAAAGAATTGGAGAAGGCCCGTCATGTCAGGTCACGTTTCCCGCCTGGTCGTTATGGAAGCGCTGCCTCACCGCGAGGCCGCCGACCGCATATGCGCGAGTGTTGCGTCTGTCGGCCAGCAGTCAACTTTCAATCCGTTGGCGCGCTGATACTTACCAATGTTCATGCGTGAATTGGAACCAATCTTACCGTCAATCTTATCGACGTCATAACCAGTGGCTTTCAACCGTGTCTGAATTTCCTCAATCACTTTGGTTTTCTGCGCACCCGTGCCGCCCCAGGGTTTTTCAAAATCACCACCACCAGCAATGCGGTCGGCGAGGTGGCCGACGAAGACTGCGTAGAGATCCGACGTGTTGTAGAGCCGGATCACCTTGAAGTTATCGAACACGAGAAATGACGGGCCATAGGCGCCGGCCGGACTCATCAGGTAGGCCTGCAATCCGGCTTGCTGTTCCGGCCAGGGTTTTCCGCGTGCCGGTTGAAAGCCAAGTTTTGCCCACTCAGATATCAGCCGCGTCTGCAGTGGTCCTTCCAGCGAGCAATCGGATGATGCCGGGATGCGTACTTCAGTGCCCCACGGATGCCCTGCAACCCAGCCCTTGCCGGCAAGCTGCGCTGCAGAGGACCCCAGTGCATCGGGAACCGACCGGAAGATATCCTTCTTGCCATCGCCATCCATGTCGCGCGCAAATGGCAGATATTCTGTGGGCATGAACTGAGTGAGACCAACGGCACCAGCCCATGATGATTTCATATCGCTGCGGGCGACACCTGCTTGCAGCATCTGAAGAGCGGCAAGCAGCTCTTTGCGAAACAACTCCTTGCGGCGGCCCACGTAAGCCAGCGTTGTCAAAACCCGCACGGCGTCGTGCGGCAGCTTGTAAGATCCATAGGCTGTTTCGCGGCCCCAGATGGCGAGCAGCGCGTATTTATCGACGCCTGTCTCGCGTTCGATTTTATCGAGGGCGGCCTTGTATTTCGCCGTAAATGGTTTGCCAGTTTCGGCAAGCCGCATCAGGTAGGCGCGATCGAGATATTCGGATGGCGCGCGCGTGAATTCCGCCTGCCCGGCACTGCCAAGCTTGTCGCGTCCGGGAAGCGCCAAGTCTGGAATTGAAAAATCAGGTTCCATGCCGCGAAAGGTTTGGTCGAACGTGGCGCGGTCGACGTTCAACTCTTGGGCTTCAGGCCAGAGCGCCGCAACCCAGGTTTGAAATGCTTCATCAGCGTGAGCTGCCGGCACCTGCACGAGTGCGCTCAACAAGACGAGCACCGCGAGTGTCGCATGCCGTACAAAATACCACGTCAAATTGCTGCCCTCGCGGCCAATGTTTCATCACGAGCTTTATCGCAGCTCCTGTGACATAGGCCAGCCGATTCGGGGCAATTTTAGGACATTGAGCGCGGTGCCAACAGCCTGTTAGCCGGCGTGTTTGAAGCGGCTCAATTGGCTTTCCCAGGCCAAGGCCTGAGCAACGATCGTGTCCAGGTTGTCGTGCTGCGGCTCCCAGCCAAGTTGCGACCGGATTTTTCCCGAAGCCGCCACGATTGCAGCAGGATCGCCAGGTCTTCGATCAACGAACTGCACCTTGAAATCACGGCCGGAAACGCGTCTTACGGCATCAATAACCTCCCGGACAGAGAAGCCGCGCGAATATCCGCAGTTGAACACCGAGGACGTGCCGCCGCGCCGCAAATAGCCCAGCGCGGCCATATGGGCGCGCGCCAGATCCGTCACATGGATATAATCGCGCACACACGTGCCGTCGGCGGTCGGGTAGTCTGTGCCATAGACATCCATGTGGCTACGGCTGCCCAGCGCCGTTTCACATGCGACCTTGATAAGATGCGTCGCGCGCGGTGTCGATTGTCCCGACCGGCCCTGCGGATCGGCTCCGGCGACGTTGAAATAGCGAAGCGCCACTGCATTGAAGGCGTGCGCACGCGCGGTATCGGCAAGCATCACTTCGGTCATCAACTTCGACCAGCCATACGGTGACATCGGCTTGAGGTCGGCATCTTCGCTGACGGGGTTTTGAACAGGGTTGCCATAGACCGCTGCGGTGGATGAAAAAATGAACTGCTTCACCCCGGCCGCGACCGCCGCTTCCATCAGTGCGCGCGAGTTCACTGTGTTGTTGTGATAGTAGGCCAGCGGGTCAGCGACTGACTCTGGCACCACAATGGACCCGGCAAAATGAATAATCGCGGAAATGGCGTGCTTGCGGATCAGCACCCTCACCAGGTCCTGGTCGCCTGCATCGCCGATGACGAGAGTGGCGCCTGGTGCGACGGCCCAGCGAAAACCGGTGGAGAGATTGTCGAGAACGACGACGCTTTCACCAGCGTCGAGCAGTTCAAGCACCATGTGGCTGCCAATGTAGCCAGCCCCCCCCGTTACTAGAACCGTCATCCTTGCCAACTCCCCGATTTCACTGCAAACAACCCCGCCTGGTGGCAACTTGCTATCGTAGCAACGGCCGGTTTACACGGCCTTTTAAACTGTGACTGCCGCGCCGATAGGGCGAGGTCAGACTAAAGTCATCGTAACGGCCCTCTTGAGAGGCGCCTCAACATGAGACGGCACCATGGCAGCCCCCTTCAAACCCATCCGCAAAGCCGTGTTCCCTGTTGCTGGCCTGGGCACGCGCTTCCTGCCGGCCACCAAGGCTGTCCCCAAGGAAATGCTCACGGTCGTGGACCGGCCCGTTGTGCAGCACGTGGTCGACGAGGCGCGCGCGGCAGGCATCGATCAGTTTATCTTTGTGACGGGGCGCAACAAGGGCGTCATTGAAGATCACTTCGATCTTCAATTTGAGCTTGAGCAAACATTATCGGCACGCGGCAATAAGGAGGCTGAGCTTTCAGCCCTGGCGGAGGCGCAGCCCGGTGCGGGTAACGCAATTTTCACGCGTCAGCAGGCGCCGCTTGGATTGGGACATGCCGTGTGGTGCGCACGCCATATCGTCGGCGATGAGCCGTTTGCGCTGCTCTTGCCCGATATGCTCCACCATAGTGCCGTGCCGTGCTTGAAACAGATGATCGATGCCTACAATGGAACCGGCGGCAACCTCATCGCAGTAGCCCCTGTTCCTGATGATGAGACCCATCAGTACGGTATTGTCGGCGTAACGGACGCGAAGGCCAACGTCTCGGCGATCACGTCAATGGTCGAGAAGCCGCCACGTGGGACCGCACCCTCAAATCTGCACATAACTGGACGCTACATTCTGCAACCGGATCTTTGACGGTAACACCTACAAGTGGTACCGGTCCTTACACTTACAGGTTAGGAACGACCGGCACTTATGGTTCTGCCAATACATTCACCGGGCTAAAAGCAGGTAACTATCGGGTATCCATATTAGATGCAACTGG
>JANNXL010000536.1:0-11534 GCA_031409575.1 Hyphomicrobium sp. | reverse complement strand
ACCCCATGTCAGGTGCTGTCCGCCGTCCAGCGCGATCATCTGTCCAGTCATGGCTGGCGCCCCCAGAATAAAGCGAACAGTGCTGGGAAGTTCTAACCAAATGGCAGAAAACGATCAAAGGCCCGATGACCTTCACGCAACTCGCAAAGCAGTGGGCTCCGAACACACGGAGCTACCCCTCCGACATCAAAGCCGTCGCCGACCGCTTCATGAACGGCCTCTGCAAAGACGCCGATCCCAATCCTGAAATGATGGTGGATGCCAACGGCAAGGCAGTACCTCCAGCCGCAACGGCGGCGGCTTCGACTGCCACAGCCCCACCGAAAACGAAGGGTGACGAACTTGCCAAACGCGCCAACGATGAAGCACGTGCCGACGGCAGTATAAAGTCGGGCCTTGGTGCGAGTGCACTTGCCAAGACGGCGCTTGCAGCCGCAGCACCAGCACCTGACGTAAAGATTCTCAACGCAGCGCCTGCCCCAGCAGTTGAGCCTGCGGCTTCTGCCGCAGACGAGCCGAAGCCTGCTGAAGCAATGGTCGAGAAGATCGCGCTCTCGTCCGCCGCAACGGCAGGGGCAGGAACTGCAGCCGCAAAACCAGAGACTGACGCGAAATCCAGTAAGGCCGGCAAACCTGCCTCAAGCAATTGCCATGTGTTCACGGCAAGCTATGGCGGGGATAGCGCCGTGATCGTGAAAGCGAACGCTGGCAAAGTCGTCAACTACACTGTCCTCCACGTCAACGAAGGCTCTGAGAAGCGCGAGGCCGAAGCCTACATTGCCGCCTATGCCAAGGGTGGTGAGACAGTCGGCAGCGAGTTCAAGAACCAAGACCAGGCGCTGGACAAGGCCTTTGAGCTTTGCCCCGAGGGCTGAACACGAGCGCTGGTACGTGCTCGTCTCGTCCGGCCAGCAAACGCTGCACACCACCGCGGGGGTTCCTCAGAATGAAAAGCGGTCTCAAAGGCATTCGGGTAAGCCTGCGCGTGACGTGCGCCACGGTGGTTGCGGGCTTGGCGATGCCCACGCTGGCGAACGCCGGTATGCCACCGGAAATACGTTTGAACGCCACCAATCAGGTTCCCGCCTGCGTCACGCCAGAACGCCTGATGACGTTTCTCAAAACCCGAAACGGTCATCTTGATCCGCGCTTCAAAGACATCGCGACATTCTACCGGCAGCACGGTGAAAACCTAAGCGTCCGTTGGGATTATGCGTTCTACCAGATGGCGGTCGAAACCAATTTTCTGAGCTACAAGCGCCCCAATGGCCAGTGGGGCGATGTCGATCCGAAACAAAATAATTTCGCTGGTATCGGGACCACTGGCGGCGGTGTGCCCGGCGACAAATTTCCCGATGTGAAGACGGGTGTGCTCGGCCAGATCCAACATCTCATTGCGTACTCAGGCGAGCGCCAGGCAAACCCGGTCGCGGCGCGGACGCAGCTTAAGCAAGATGACATCATAGTCGAATCGCTCAAGCTGAACCGCCCTGTGCGGTTCTCCGATCTGGCGCGCCGCTGGGCCGTCGATCCAAGGTATGGCTCGTCGATCGAGTGGGTGGCAGACGCCTATCGCTCGGAACATTGCAAAGGCAAGGAACCGCAAAAGGTTCAGGCCAAGGCTCAAGCAACGGAAACGTTGCCGTGGACCCAGTCTCCAACGGCTCGTGTGGCGGCCATCAAGCCGTCAGCAGCAGCGGGACCAGCACCGGTACCTGCAAACGACCCAGTGCGAACGGTCTGGGTCAGCTCGCCGCGCGGTGAGAAAAAGGTGCCTGCCGAAGGCACTGCAGCCCCGCCACAACGGCCAGCCGTACCGGCCACGCTGTTGCTTGCGGCTGCACCGGCCGCAGAACCGACCGCCGCAGAACCGCTCGCCAACGCGGCACCGGAAAAACAAAACTTCAATCCCGTTGCCACGCCGCCGTCTGGCTTAGGAGCCAAGCCCTCGCTCGCGGCCGAGGCTGCTTCGACGTCTGCGGCCACTCCGCCAGCGTGCAGCGTGACAGGTGCCAGCTACGGCGGCAAGAAAACGGTTCTTATCCGCGCGGAGGAAAACGGCGTGGCGCGTTACACGGCGCTGACCGTGCTCGACGGGTTTGAAAAAAGCATGACAGCCACGTTTATCAAGAACCGCGCACCCGGCGGCGAAGCACTTGGCGAGTTTGCCGATCAGGCTTCGGCCATCGCAAAGGCCCGCGAGCTGTGCCCGGCGACTTAAAAGTGGCACCCGTCTAGCGCGATACAGGCGAGCTGCGTGACACGGCACGCCTAAACATCCTAGAACCCATTCTTCGCGGCGCGCGCCCGGCTGGCGGATGAGTGGAGACATACTTGGTTTCGTTTCAAACAATCTGGCATCGCCTTCATAGACCCATCCGGCTTGAGTGGGTGACGCTTGCCGTCGCCGCCTACTTTGTCACGATCTTGAATCTTCCGTTTTGGCGCGCGCTTTTCACGGCCGTCGCGCCGTCGCGCACTTACGATTGGATGTTTATCGCGGCGAGCTTCGCTGCCCTTCTCGCGCTTTTCAATCTAGCTCTGACAATTCTGGGCACGCGCTTCACGTTCAAACCGCTTGTCATACTTCTGCTGCCTGTAACGGCGGCAGTTGGCTATTTCATGTGGGAGTATGGCGTCGTCATCGACGCCAACATGGTGCAAAACGCCTTCGAAACCGACGCCCGCGAAGTTGGCGATTTGCTGTCGATGGGCATGATTGCAGCAGTCACAATTGGTGGATTGCTGCCTGCCGTACTGCTGTGGCGTCTACCCATTGCCTACCGGCCGTTCTTAAAGGAGGCCGCCGCAAAGGTTCCAGTATGCCTGTTTTCTGCCGCGGCAGCCGGCGCCGCCATTTTAGCCTTCTTCATGGATTTTACCTCGGTTTTCCGTGAGCAGAAGGACTTGCGGCTGACGCTCTTGCCGACGAGCTACATCGCGGCTGTACAAAAATACGGAAACAAAAAGCTGAAGCGAACACCGGCGGCAGCCAAGGCGTTCGCAACGGATGCCAAACGCGGCCCTGCGTGGACCATCCCGACGCGCCGCTCCGTCACCGTACTGGTGATTGGCGAAACGGCGCGCGCAGCAAACTTCTCGCTCAATGGATACCCGCGCGAAACCAACCCGCGGCTCGCAAAAATTCCGGGCCTGATCAATTTTCCCAATGTCATGTCTTGCGGCACGGACACGGCGCAATCGGTGCCATGTCTATTTTCGGGTGCCGGCCGGGCGCACACCTCGTCGGACATTTCACTGCGCCGCGAAGGTCTGCTTGATATCCTAAAGCGCAGTGGCTTCGACGTTCTATGGCGCGAAAATCAATCCGGCTGCAAGGGCGTGTGCGCTCGTGTACCAACGGAAAATCTGACCAGCAGCAAGCTGCCAGCATTCTTCAACAATGGCGAAAGCAACGACGCGGTTCTGGTGCATGGCCTGGAAGAAAAGATTACCGCGTCTCCAGGCGATGCGGTCTTCGTGCTTCATATGATGGGCAGCCACGGACCCGCCTACCACAAGCGGTATCCTGCGGAATTCGAGCGCTTCACGCCAGTTTGCAAGTCCAGCCAGTTCTCGCATTGCACCAGCGAAGAAATCGTCAATGCTTATGACAATAGCATTGTCTACACCGACCACGTCTTGGGCGAACTTGCAGTACTCCTGGCAAAGCAAGACGCTGCCGGCCGGCCGGCCTCGATGATCTACGTCTCAGATCACGGCGAGTCGCTTGGTGAGAGAAACATCTATCTGCATGGCATGCCTTATGCTCTTGCGCCGAAGGTGCAAAAGCACGTGCCAATGGTGGTGTGGCTTTCCCCGCTCTATCAGGCGGCGTTTGGCGTCGATACGGCGTGCCTCAGCCGTCGCAGCGCTGACGAACTCAGCCACGACAATATTTTTCACTCGGTGTTGGGATTGCTCGATATCGAAACCAAGGCCTACGCGAGCAATCTCGATATTTTCGCGCCGTGTCGAAAACCGCCCCTAAACCATGGAACCACTTTAGCGACAGAGCCGCCAGCTGCGCCCTAAAAATCCCTCGCACTTCGCTTCGTCAGGTTTGACCTTTTGCATCCCGACTGGAACCCGGACCGCGTTTCCCGCGTATAGGCCTCAATGATGTCCTTGAAACTCATTCTCACCGTGGTTTTAACCTTAGCCGCCGCGCTTGCAGGTGGCGTCTACGTGTATGCGGGAAGGCCAGGTAGCATTTCGGTGCTCGGAGCACTGTTCAACACCTTCGTGACTGAGCGCGGCGTGAAGGTCACCAATGGCGTGATCTACGGCGCTGGCGAACGGCGCAAGCTCGACATTTACCAGTCCCTTGCGAAAACCGGCGAGGCTGCGTCTGCAAGTGACACGGACGATGGTCCCATCGCTATTTTCTTCTACGGCGGGAGCAGGCAGCAAGGTGACCGCGCGCTTTATGAATTCGTTGGCCGGGCTCTGGCGAAGAAAGGCGTAACCACGGTTATTCCTGACTATCGCCTCTACCCGGACGTGAAGTTTCCGGCATTCATGGACGACGCCGCTGATGCCTATGAGTTTGTGGCGCGGACCATGGCGATGCGGCCCGGTGGCAAGAACCGGCCCATCGTTTTGATCGGTCATTCGGCGGGCGCCCATATGGCGGCGCTGCTGGCGCTTGATCCGTCTTATCTCGCAAAACGTGGAACGGACATGCCGCCGCCTGCCGTTCTCATCGGGCTTGCGGGGCCCTATGCTTTCGATCCGACCACGTGGCCCAGCACCAAAGTTGTCTTCTCCGATGTCAAAGACCCTGACACGGCGCGGCCGATTGCGTTCGCCAAGCGAGGCGGACCGCCCACACTTCTGATGCACGGGCTGGATGACGACACGGCAAAAATTTACAATATGCGCGATTTCGCCAAGGCGCTGAAAGCGTCGGGCACGACCGTGCAAACGCTTGAGTTCGAAAAGATCGGCCACATCAGCATCGTCACGTCGATCGCCAAGCCCCTGCGCGGCTGGGCCCCAACGCTGCAGGCCATGCGCGAGTTTATGATTCGGCATGCCAATCTCGCAACGGATACACCTGCGATCTCGCCGGATGCCGCCAAGCCGGCAGTTCTGACGCCGCAGTGAGTTTTGCGGTCCCGTATTGACCTCAGAAGTGAAACTCAAGTTTCACGCCCCCGTATTTCCCCATGAATGCGGTGCAAGACCCTATAGGGAGCGCCGCTTAGTTTTCATCACGGGGGAATTGAGCCAATGAATTTTCTGATTGATCTGCTGGTCACGTGGCCCGCCCGCCTCTCCGCCTACTTTTCTTGGCTACCCCCGCTTGCCGCGCGCTTCGTTGCCGGCTGGGTCTTTATGTGGAGCGGATGGGCCAAACTCAACAACCTGCCGCAGATGATCGAGAACTTCACAGGCTGGGGTATTCCTTACCCGGAAATCATGACGCCGTTCGTATCGGGCGTTGAGTTTGTTGGAGGGCTGTTTCTCCTCTTAGGGCTTTTCACGCGCATTTCCGCCGTGCCGCTGGTCATCGTCATGATTGTTGCGATCATCAGTGCCAAGTGGGATCAGATCGACAGCCTGGAAACACTGCTCGGCTTTGAGGAAACCGCCTACATGGCGCTGTTCGGCTGGCTCGCAGTCGCTGGCCCCGGCCCGGTGTCACTGGATTACCTTTTGCAGAAGTGGCGGGCGTAACCCCTTCTCAAAAACCTTGACCTCGGCAGTCGCGCGGCCAATGTTCCGGCCATGTCCGAGACCGAAGACAAGGCTGTAGAAGAGCATACCTCAGCTGTGCCCAAAAAGGCTGGGCCGCAGGTGATTGCCGCGCATCTGAAAACGCTGACAACGCAGCCGGGCGTCTATCGCATGCTCGACGACGCGGGCGACGTGATTTACGTCGGCAAGGCGCGCAACCTGAAAGCACGTGTCTCGAACTATGCGCGCATGGGCGGCCACACGAACCGGATCGAGCGCATGATCGCGGCCACGGCGTCGATGGAATTCGTGACGGTGCGCACGGAGGCCGAAGCGCTTCTGCTTGAAGCCAACATGATCAAGCGCTTCAAGCCCCGCTTCAATGTGCTGATGCGCGACGACAAGTCGTTTCCGTATATTCTAATCCGCAGGGATACGGCGTCTCCACAAATCGTCAAACATCGCGGCGCCCGCACCGTCAAAGGCGATTACTTCGGACCATTTGCTTCGGCGGGTGCCGTGAACCGCACGATCAACATGCTGCAGCGTGCGTTTCTGCTACGCTCGTGCTCTGACAGTATTTTCGACAGCCGCACGCGGCCGTGCCTGTTGCATCAAATCAAACGCTGCGCGGGGCCGTGCACACGCGAGATAGAGCCCGCAGAGTACGACACGCTAGTCGACGAGGCTGTGCGATTTTTGCGTGGCGACAGTCAGAGCGTACGTGAAATTCTGCAAGGCATGATGGAAAGTGCGGCCGAAGCGCTCGAATTTGAGCAAGCCGCCAAGTATCGCAACCGCTTATGGGCCTTAGCGCATGTAACGGCGGATCAGGCCATAAACCCAGAGGGCATCGAGGAAGCCGACATTTTTGCAGCCCACCAAGAGGGCGGGCAGACGTGCATCCAGGTGTTCTTCTTCCGCACCGGGCAGAACTGGGGCAACCGCGCGTACTACCCGAAAGCCGACAAGTCTCTGCCCGTGGAAGAGGTGCTCGATAGCTTCATTGCGCAGTTCTACGACGACAAGCCTGTGCCACGCCTCATCCTGCTGTCGCATGACATTGCAGAACGCGCGCTCATGGCCGAAGCTCTGTCGATCAAGGCCGAGCGAAAGGTTGAGATTTCCGTCCCGCAACGAGGCACCAAATCAGGTCTTGTCGATCACGCGCTCAGCAATGCTAAGGAGGCGCTTGGCCGGAAGCTGGCGGAAAGTTCATCGCAGGCCAAGCTGCTGCAGGCGCTTGCCGAGCGCTTCGAACTCGACGCCCCGCCGCAGCGCGTAGAAGTCTACGACAACAGCCACATCTCCGGCACGCACGCCGTCGGCGCCATGATCGTGGCGGGGCCAGAAGGCTTCGTGAAAAACGCCTATCGCAAGTTCAACATCAAGGAGGATGGGTTAACGCCCGGGGACGACTTCGCCATGATGCGTCAGGTGCTCACACGCCGGTTCAAGCGGCTTGCAGAAGCGCCAGCCGGAGACACTGCGGAACCGGGCTCTCGGCTTAACGCCACCGAACTCGAACTCGATTTCCCGGCGCGGCCCGATCTCGTACTGATTGACGGAGGCGCGGGACAATTATCAGTGGCGCGTGAAGTCATGGCCGATCTCGGCATCACGGACATTCCGTTGATCGGAGTGGCTAAAGGACCCGACCGCGACGCCGGCCGTGAGCATTTCCATGTTCCAGGACGCCCTCTTCCGCTGATGTTGGAGTCGCGCGATCCGGTCTTGTACTTTGTGCAGCGCCTGCGTGATGAAGCACACAGATTCGCGATTGGAACGCACCGGGCGAAGCGATCAAAGGCGATCAGCGCCAATCCGCTGGATGACATTGACGGCATAGGCCCGACGCGGCGGCGCGCATTGATGAAGCATTTCGGCTCTGCGAAATCTGTTTCACGTGCTGGCATCGAAGATTTAAAAGCCGTTGAAGGTATCTCGGCTGAGATGGCGCAGAAGGTCTATGATTTCTTCAACGAACAGAAGCAATAACGGCGCAACGGTCAGGCGGCAGCGACGGGTTCACTGTCGGTTACGCGGGCCAAAATGACGAGTGCCGGAAAAACGACGGCCCACAACATGCCGATTGCGGTCAGGCTGATCCACACAGGCTCGGCCAGTGTCATGCCGCCCAGTTTCGCCCCCGCGTAGTACGACAACGGCCCGCCGATGGCGGCGAACACGATGGCCAGCCACAGGCGCGACTTCAGCCAGGCAAGGCTCACGTTGACGAGCGTCGCAAATGCCATCCAAAGTCCCACCAGCCACAATGGCGCAAAGCCCTCGAACGGTCCGCTGGAGGCATACGAGGCGAACCCCCCTTGGACGAGCAGCGTTTCCACTCCCGCTCCCGCAATGGCAGAAGCAATTATGAGCCCGAACTCTGCCCCCTTGCGCGCCGACAGCACCAGATGGAGTGCCACGACCGCCAAGCTGGCGCCCACTGCCGCAACCGGCCAGCCTTTGGCGGCGGCCAAAACCGCTGCAAACCAAGCGGCGTAGAAGGCGGCAACATTGATGGCAATTCGCATCCGAAAGACCTCGTTTGACCCTTTGGTTGCCGCCCCGGTTGCCCCCGCGCCATGACGAAGGCCTTACTTTAGGCCACCCATCAATAATTTGCCACCTGGCAGGCCTCAAGATTCATCTGTGACCATCCGAAAACTTGAATTGGAGGCGGAGAAAAAGCTGCGCATACCAGCCCTCCGCGCGAGCCCCATTGACGGCGCGCCAATCGGATGATCTAGCAAAGGGTTATGGAGCAAGCCGTCCCACGAAGTTTCGCCACTAGCCTTCCCAATGTGCTGACCTATGCGCGCATCGTGGCGGTGCCGCTGCTGGTGGCGTGTCTGTATTTTCTCCAAGGTGATGCCGCACGCTGGTCGGCATTTATTTTGTTCGTTGCAGCCGCACTGACCGACTGGCTCGATGGCTATCTGGCACGCGCCTGGGCGCAGCAGTCAACCCTTGGCCGCATGCTCGATCCCATCGCAGACAAATTGATCGTGGGCGCGACGCTGTTGATGCTGGTCTACGATCATACGATTGCAGGTCTTGGTATCTGGGCCGCGGTGATCATCCTGTGCCGCGAAATCCTCGTCTCGGGTCTTCGCGAGTTCCTGGCCGAACTCAACGTGAAGGTTCACGTCTCCCAATTGGCGAAGTGGAAAACCGCGCTGCAGATGGTCGCGTTGGCTGTCCTAATAGCTGGCCCGGCGGCCGAGAAAATGTTTCCAGGCACGACAGCTTTTGGCTTGGGCATTTTGTGGATTGCGGCTCTGCTGACCCTATGGACAGGTTATGACTATCTGAAAGCTGGCATCCGTCACGCGATGGAGCGCTGAGCCCATGACGACGGCGGATCCAAAGCCGGTCAAACTTCTTTATTTTGCCTGGGTCAGAGAAAAGATAGGCAAGCCCAGCGAAGAGATCGCTCTGCCAGCGACCGTGAAAACCGTGGCAGAAACCATCGCATGGTTGCAAGCGCGCGGGCCCGAATATGCCGATGCTTTTTCGCGGCCGCAGGTGATCCGCACTGCCATCAACCAAACACACGTGAAGGCCGATGCCACCATAGCAGGTGCGCGTGAAATTGCCTTCTTCCCGCCGGTAACCGGGGGCTAGCGATATGACTGTTTGCGTTCAGACCGAAGACTTCGATACCGGCCGCGAGATTGCATCGCTGACGAAGAACAACACCAATATCGGCGCGGTCGTTACGTTTACGGGCACCGTGCGCGGACATGCGGAAGGAGGTGCCATCACCTCGATGACACTGGAGCACTATCCCGGCATGACCGAAACAGAGCTGCAACGTATTGAGGCCGAAGCGGTTGCGCGCTGGCCGCTCGATGCCACGCGCATCATTCACCGCTATGGCGAACTCGCACCCGGCGATAACATCGTCCTGGTGATCACAGCATCGGCTCATCGCAAAGCCGCGTTCGAAGCCGCTGAGTTCTTGATGGATTACCTGAAGACGCGGGCTCCATTCTGGAAAAAAGAAACGCCTGCGGAACTCTCCAGCGAACAAGGTGCCGGCCATTGGGTCGATGCCGGTGACGCTGATGACAGCGCACTTGAGCGCTGGAAACGCTGACAGAATTACGCGGCTGTGTGAGCCAAGGGGCCGTGTTAAGGCGGGGTTAACCTTTACGGTATCATAACAAAGCCGAAGCAAATCCTGGAAATAGCCATTTTCATGGGGTTTGGTTCGGCTGTCCCGCACATTGGACCGTAGTGCGTTACCGGGGGTCAAGCAGAATGAAATTCCTGACGTGGCGGCCCCTTGCGCCGCTCGCACTGCTATTTTGCTGCGCTATGCCGCTCCAACGGGCCGCATCCGAAGAGCAAACCGTGGCTGCAGCTGACACGCTGAAGACCCCAGCCGTGGCCGAAAAGCCGGACGCCGCTCCCGAAGCCACGCTTGTCAATCATGCCCTCCGTACGCGCTTCCTGATCGGCCTGCCGCGCACAGTCGAATTCCAGGTCTTCTCGCTTTCAAATCCCAATCGCGTCATCGTCGATTTGCCAGAAGTCGCATTGCAGCTCCCCAGCGCCCCAGAAGACAAGGCTACGGGCTTGGTACGTTCGTTCCGCGCCGGCGAGTCTGCTCCCGGAAAAGCCCGCGTTGTCATCGAAATGTCCCAACCTGTCGTGGTGCAAAGCGCGAAAATCGAAAAAGCCCGCGATGGAAAATCACAGCAGCTCGCATTGGACATCGTTCCGGTGCAAGCCCTGACCAAGGCACGCCGCACGGCCCTCAAGGCGACAGCCTCAGGCCTTGGGGCCAGCGGACTTCAACCCCCATTGCCCAAGCTGGCGCAGCGGCCTGACGTCAAAGCTGCAAAGAGCTTTAAGCCGGTCATTGTAATTGACCCCGGCCACGGCGGCCACGACAGCGGTGCCATGAAGAACGGTGCCGTCGAAAAGGACGTCGTTCTAGCCTTTGCCAAAACGCTGCGCGACAAACTCGAAAAAACCGGCCGCTACAAAGTGCAGATGACGCGCGACACGGATGTGTTCGTTGAGTTGTCGGACCGCGTAGCCTTTGCTGAGCGCAATAAAGCCGCGCTGTTCATCGCCGTTCACGCTGACTACGCCCAAAACAAAGCCCGTGGTGCCACGATCTATTCCTTGCGCGATGGAGTTGCCAACTCCTTGAAGCGCTCAGCCAAGGGTGAAGTTTCAAGTAACGTGCTTTCGAGCAGTGAAGTCTCGACGGTCAAAAGTGCCAGCGGCGGGGATGGCGACGTTTCGGCCGTGCGCAACATTCTGGCGGATCTGGCACAGCGCGAAGTGGACGCCACACAGGAACGCACCAGCCTTTTTTCGCGCGCTGTCATCGAGAACATGGGGGAAACGACCACCATGCGAGATGATCCCGATCAGCAGGCCGGTTTCCGCGTTCTCAAGACTGCCAAGTTCCCGTCGGTCCTGATTGAACTTGCCTACGTGACCAACAAGGAAGACGCCGAGCAGCTCAAATCTGAGACGTGGCGCGACAAAGTTTCTGACTCAATCAAGACCGCGGTCGAAAACTACTTTTCAAACCAGATCTCGCGCTTGCCGATGTGATCTCAGGTATCAGTTTGGAAACGACGAAAGGCCGGTCTCGCGACCGGCCTTTTTGTTTTTTCTACCAGGTCTGCCTGTCACGCAGCACCGGCGGAGCGGAATTAGGCGGTACTTGGAGGATGCATGGGTTGGAGTCGCCAGAGCAGCATAAAGAGCCAATGGGGTTTGGTGTCTCCATCAGGACGGCACATCAACATGGAATTTAAAAGCGTGGCAAATCGTTGAGGCATCAACATGGGGTCGACTCCATAATGAGGCTTTCACTGCAA
>JANNXL010000535.1:0-4959 GCA_031409575.1 Hyphomicrobium sp. | reverse complement strand
GGGGTTGCTGGCGTTGTGGTCGATGTGCAAATCGGCGATCGGTTGAGCAGTTCTGGCGAAGTTGCCATCTTGGTCACCACGGATGCTGGAGCACAGGCGCTGTTGCGCGCCAGGCCACGCTTGCGCAGGCCATTGTTGGTGGTGCCTGGCATCTTCGGCACCAGCCCATGCAGGCGATTGACCGGGCGGCCAATGGATACCAGAAGCAAGCATAGATCGACAAAGATGGCGATGGCGAGCGGGACATAGTCTCGCTTGGAAAGGCCGGCCGCCTCTTGCGACAATGCCCTTTGGGCAGCGGCCCCGCCTTCAACTGATTGCACGGCCTTCTGCTGCAACTCGCGAAGTTCATCAGCTGAAGGTGGCATCTTGAACGCCATCAGCCCGTAGAGGGTTGTGGTCAAACGGCGGAAGGCTTCGATGGTGGCTTCCGAGCCTTCGACGGCCGCAATTTGTGGCTTTTCCAGATCCGGCAGCTGGTCGATGGCCCGGACCGCTCCGCGCAGGGCCTGTTGCAACTGTGCATCCGGGCAGACGAAGCCGCCACTCTTAGGATCGCCGAAAGTCACCTTCTCGCCGCGCTCGGCAAGGTCGGTGCGCAATTGCTTCAATTGCGGATCGGTGCGGAAAGCATTGAAGCCGGTCACCGTCATGTCGAGTTTGCGGCCGAGCGCTTTCATGAACTCGTTGCGAGTGCCGCTTTTGGGGTCGATCATGGACGCGTCTTTCGCGGCAATCTTCGCGAGATCGCCGTCGAGCGCCGCCATGTCGCCTTTCACGGCACCAACCCGGCCTTTGACGAAATCGGAGGCAAACGTGAAGCGCGCGGCGTCGTCTTCGCGCATTTTGCGGCGCGGGCCATCCCCGGGCTTGCTGTTGGGGCACGAGGTGCCCTTGGACCGTTCGAGTTCAGCCTTCTGCAACGAGACAGCCGACAGCTGTATGAGCGTGGCGTTCAACTGCTCAAGCCGCGTTGAGGCGGCGTTGAGCGAGCCCTGCACCTGAGCCACGGCCGATTCAGCCGAGCGCGATGATTCCGACCGGCTTTCGAGAACTTTCCAGTAAAAGCCGAAGCTGAACCCAACCGAAATCAGCGTCAGGAAAAGATAACCAAACACGTACGCAACCCGCGTAGCCGTGCCTATGGGGGAAAACAGCCGGTCGAGCAGCCAGATGATCATGGTCATCAGCATCGCGACTGAAAAGCCAATGATCAGCCTATGCACGATGGGCAAATCGCCCATGTTGGCTTCAATCAGTTCGAGCATGCCAACGTAGGTCGCGACCCAGGACAGAAGTCCGAGGCCGAAAACAAGGAAGAGTTTCTTGATGTCGCGCGGTGCGCTGGATGGCGTCTCATGACCCGGACCGCCGGCCCCAGCGCCGCCGCTCTGCCGCCATCGCGAGGATGTGCGTGAAGTCACTTCGTCTGACGCGTACGCCATAAAACAACCTGCCCAACTCATGCCGGCAAGTCTGGGGCGGCTCAATGCCTGCGCTTCAAATCACGCATCCGCCCGCCACCTTGCTCGGCAAAGACCCTGAAACAACGGGGCAGCACGCGACACTGACACTTGACCGCCCTTACAGTTTGGTTAGATCGGGCTCGTGTCGCTTGTTGGGCTCAGGCATGGCGGCGCACCGCGCCATTCAAGCAACATTTGGGCTGAATGGCGGCGGCGGAGGAAAACCAATCCAGCGGATGACCTAGAGTCCAGAGCGGTCGCCGAACACGTACCCGGCCCCGCGAACGGTTCGGATGGGGTCCATTTCGCGGCCACGGATCAACGACTTGCGCAGACGGCCGACGTGCACGTCTACGGTACGCTCGTCGACAAAGGCATCGCGACCCCAAACGCCGTCCAAGAGTTGTGTGCGCGACAGTACCCGGCCGGGGCTTTCCATAAAGTACTCCAGAAGTCTGTATTCCGTGGGGCCGAGCCGAACTTCGCGCAGGCCCCTTTGAACACGATGCGCAGCGCGGTCGAGTTCGACGTCACCGACCCGAAGCACGTCCATCAAGCGTTCAGGTGCGGAGCGGCGCAGGATGCCTTTAACGCGCGCCATCAGTTCGGGCAGCGAGAACGGCTTGACGATGTAGTCGTCGGCGCCTGTCGAAATCCCCCGGATGCGATCGCCTTCTTCGCCGCGCGCCGTCAGCATCACGATAGGGATGCTCTTGGTATCCATGCGTGCGCGCAAACGGCGGCAGATCTCGATGCCGGAGACGCCCGGCAGCATCCAATCGAGCAGCACCAGATCGGGCCGGTCTTCTGCGACAAGAACCTCCGCTTCTTCACCCGTGCCGGCGTGCGCAACGCGGAAGCCTTCAGCCTCAAGATTATAGCGCAGCATTTCCGCGAGCGCCGATTCATCTTCTACGATCAGCACTTTCGCTGTCATTCGATCATCCTTGACGCCGGCACATTGCCGGCATGTTTTGCCTTACCCGGCCTGAAACATGGTGGAACTGGTCTCGTCGCTCTTGGGCCGCTCATCGGTGATCAGTGAGCCGCGCACCAGATAGTGGATGGTCTCGGCGATGTTCGTGGTGTGATCGCCGACGCGTTCGATGTTTTTGGCACCAAACAGCAAGTGCGTGGAAAGCCCGATATTGCGAGGGTCTTCCATCATGTAGGTTAAGAGCTCGCGAAATAGCGAGTTATACATGGCGTCAATCTGCTCATCTTCCCGCCAGACAGCCATAGCACGATCGGCATCGCGTTCGGCATATGCATCGAGCACCTGCTTGAGCTGACGCAGCGCGAGGTCAAGCATGTGGCGAAGGCCCGTGATGAGCGGCTTAGGGTGTGATTCGTTGGCCACCGCGAGTGCGCGCTTGGCGATATTCTTTGCGAGATCCCCGATGCGTTCGAGGTCGCCTGTGATGCGCAGTGCTGCCATAATATGACGCAGGTCATTGGCAACCGGCTGGCGGCGGCCGATCATCATGACCACCTGCTCTTCTATCTCGCGCTCAAGCTGATCGACCGCGCGGTCGGCAGCGACAACCTGTCCGGCGAGCTTGGGATCGCGCTTTTCAAGCGCTTGGAACGATTGGGCCAGCAACTGCTCCGTCAATCCGCCCATCTGAGCGATCTTGCGGTCGAGGAGGGCCAGCTCATCTTCGTAGGATTTAACAATATGCTCGTTCATCTCGTGGTCCTCATGAGCCTTGGAGTCTCGCGCCGCATGCCGTGCTATGCTTGGCGCAACTGGTATTCTCGCGGCTTCGGCAGCAACACCGGGAACGCCGGCCGCGGCGGCAGGTGCCGGCACACTCCGAAATCCTAACTTTGCCAACAGTCCCGTCATCAACCCGTACGCCCTGTGATATAGTCTTGCGTACGCTTGTCCTGCGGGTTGGTGAACATGTCGGTCGTGGCACCCTCTTCCACCAGGGTCCCAAGATGGAAGAACGCCGTGCGCTGCGAAACGCGGGCGGCCTGTTGCATAGAATGCGTGACAATGATGATGCAGAAGTTCTCGCTCAAATCATCAATCAGCTCTTCGACGCGAGCCGTTGCGATCGGATCAAGCGCTGAACACGGCTCGTCCATCAGGATCACTTCCGGGTTCACGGCAATCGCGCGCGCGATGCATAAGCGCTGCTGCTGGCCACCGGAGAGGCCCGTACCGGAGTCGTTCAGCCGGTCCTTGACCTCTTTCATCAAACCGGCCTTGTCCAAGCTACTCATGACGATTTCGTCGAGGTCAGCTTTCGAGGAGGCCATTCCGTGAATGCGCGGCCCGTAGGCAACATTTTCGTATATCGATTTGGGAAACGGATTGGGTTTCTGGAACACCATACCGACGCGGGCGCGCAACTGCACCACGTCGAGCGCGGGATCATAGATATCCTGATGATCGATGCGGATTTTGCCGTCGACGCGGCACGACGAGATCGTATCGTTCATTCGATTTATGCAGCGCAAGAAGGTGGACTTCCCGCAGCCTGACGGCCCGATAAACGCCATCACGCCGCGATCCGCGATTTCCACGTTCACGTGTTTCAAGGCATGCTTGTCACCGTAGTAGACGTTCACGTCGTTCGCGGTCACCTTTGGCTTGAAGCTGGTGGCCGAAGCGGGTGTCGGCATTTCTGTCAGCGCAACATTCATGGGCTGTCTCTTCCTTGACGGTCACTAAGTAGTTGTGTCGAACTCTACCAGCGGCGCTCGAACTTCTTGCGCAACCAGATCGCCATTCCGTTCATCACAAGCAGGAACGCCAGCAGCACGAGAATGGCGGCAGCTGTTTTGGCTTGGAAGCCAAGCTCAGGCAGATCCGACCAGAGGAATATCTGCACAGGCAGCACGGTCGCGGCATCGGTCACGGCCCCCGGCACGTCGACGATGAACGCAATCATACCGATCATGAGTAGTGGCGCGGTTTCACCCAGCGCATGCGCCATGCCGATAATCGTGCCTGTCAAAATTCCGGGCATTGCTAGCGGCAAAACGTGGTGGAACACGGCCTGCTGCTTAGATGCGCCAACGCCAAGGGCCGCCTCCCTGATCGACGGTGGCACGGCCCTCAAAGCAGTGCGGCTGGCGATAATGATGGTCGGCAAAACGAGAAGGGCCAGCACCAAGCCGCCGACCAGCGGCGAGGAGCGCGGCATACCGAAGAAATTGAGGAACATCGCAAGGCCCAGCAGTCCGAACACGATAGACGGCACGGCAGCGAGGTTGTTGATGTTGACTTCAATGAACTGAGACAGGCGGTTCTTTGGCGAAAACTCTTCTAAGAAGATCGCGGCCAGCACGCCGATCGGCAGACACAGTGAGAGTGTCACCAGCATCGTCAGCAGTGATCCGATTAGGGCTCCTAGGATACCAGCGAGTTCGGGCTCACGGCTGTCTCCACCGGTAAAGAAAGGCACGTTAAACGTTTGCTCAATCACACCCTTCTGGGTCAGCTGCTCCACAAACGCGACTTGCCGATCGTTGATTTTGC
>JANNXL010000534.1:0-5550 GCA_031409575.1 Hyphomicrobium sp. | reverse complement strand
AATTTTGCTTCAACGGCCGACGGCCTCTTAGCCGCGCCATGGGGCGAAGCTGGGTTTAGAACCTTTGGGTTCAGGATGACCAATATATAGGCTAGTTTTCGCCAAAGCGGCAGGGGGTGCCCCGCACGGCAGCTCTGCGGGATTTGCATTCCCATTGGCCCGAAGGCTGCCCTCATAACGAAATATGGCGGCGTCCGGTTGTAGACGCCGCCAAAAAACGGATATGTTTTACCTGCATCCATCACCAGACGCATCTCGAACTTCAGGCGGCGTTGCCTTCGCGTTCGGACTCGCGTTTGCGCTCCTGCTTCTTGCGCTCATTGGGATCGAGCCAGCGTTTACGCAGCCGGATGCTCTCCGGCGTGATCTCCACGAGCTCTTCGTCGGTGATGTAGCTCATTGCCTTTTCAAGGGTGAGCTTCATCGGCGTCGTCAGCAGAACGGCGTCGTCTTTGCCGGACGCCCGCACGTTCGTCAGCTTCTTACCCTTGACCACATTCACTTCGAGGTCGTTGTCGCGGGAGTGTTCGCCAACGATCATACCGGCGTAAACCTTGGTCTGAGCACCGATAAAGAACGGGCCACGGTCCTGCAGGTTGAAGATGGCGTAAGCGGCGGCTTCACCGTCGGCGTTTGAAATCATAACGCCCGTCGCACGGCCGGCAATTTCACCACGGAATGGCTGGTAGGCGTGGAACAACTTGTTCATCACGGCAGTGCCGCGCGTGTCTGACAGAAGCTCCGATTGGTAACCCAGAAGCGCACGGGTCGGCACATGGAACACCATTCGGGTGCGTCCGCCGCCCGAGGGACGCATCTCGAGAAGCTCGCCTTTGCGCTCGGAAAGCTTCTGCACGACAATGCCTGTGTGGCCTTCGTCGACGTCGATGATCACTTCCTCGATGGGTTCCAGCCGCTGCTTGGTCACGTCGTCTGTGCGGAACAAAACCTTGGGACGTGAAACCGTGAGTTCAAAGCCTTCACGGCGCATGTTCTCGATCAGAATGGCAAGCTGAAGCTCGCCCCGGCCAGCCACGTCAAAGCTGTCGCCGTCGGCTATGCTCGTGATCTTGATGGCGATGTTGCGCTCTGCTTCCTTGAGCAGCCGGTCGCGGATGACGCGGCTTTGGACCTTGTCGCCTTCTTTGCCGGCAAACGGGCCGTCATTGATTCGGAATGTCATCGACAAGGTCGGCGGATCAACGGGCGTGGAAGCAATGGGTGTTTCGACTGCCGGATCACACAGCGTATCGGACACCGTCGCATCGCTCATACCGGCCAGCGCGACAATCTCGCCGGCTTCGGCCTGTTCGACCGGCACGCGCTCAAGGCCACGAAAGGCCAGAACTTTCGAAACACGGAAATTTTCAACGAGCTTGCCGTCGCGATCGAGCGCCTTCAGTTGCATGTTGGGCTTGATACTGCCTGATGTGATGCGGCCCGTAAGAATGCGGCCCAAGAAGCTATCGGCTTCGAGCGTAGTCGCCAGCATGCGGGCCGGTCCCGGCTCGACGGTTGGCGGCGGCACATGCTGCACGATCAGATCGAACATCGGAGCCAGGTTTTCTTTGGGACCAGCCGGGTCGAGCGCCATCCAGCCATTGCGGCCTGAGCCATAGAGAATTGGAAAATCGAGTTGCTCGTCGGTTGCATCGAGATTGGCGAACAGATCGAAAATTTCGTTCAGAACATCGGTATGACGCTCGTCGGGACGGTCGATCTTGTTCACGACCACAATCGGCCGCATGCCGCGCTTGAGAGCCTTTGACACAACGAACTTGGTCTGCGGCAGCGGCCCTTCGGAGGCGTCTACCAGGACCACCACGCCATCGACCATGTTCAAAATGCGCTCAACTTCACCGCCGAAATCGGCGTGGCCGGGCGTATCGACGATGTTGATGCGGGTGTCTTTCCAGACGACCGACGTGCACTTGGCGAGGATGGTGATACCGCGCTCGCGCTCCAAATCGTTGGAGTCCATGGCCCGCTCGGCGACCTTTTGATTGTCGCGGAACGATCCCGACTGTTTCAGCAGTTCGTCGACGAGGGTGGTTTTGCCATGGTCGACGTGCGCGATGATCGCGATGTTGCGTAAGTTCATAACGGTCTCGTGGAAAGAGGCGGTTGCCAGCAAGCCGCTTTTGCGGCGCACAAAATCTGCCGGGGAGGTAGCACAACCGGGTTCCCCGCGCCAGCCGCCCTGCCGGTAGGGTTTGTCGCGTGTGCCGGCTGGCCTGGGGAGTGACGGCCGGTACGCGCTGAACAAAAATCTTGCACGATCCTTGCTTCAACCCGCTGAAACTAAGGCGCTCAGGCCCCAACGCCCCTTATTGAAACACAATCGTTAAGACCGGCTGCCAAGGATCGTGCATGTTTGAACGCAACAAAGTCGACACCATCACCCAGGCCCCGCTGCTTGCGATCCCCGCTGAAGTGACCTTCGACGACGGTGAAATCAGCCGCGGCAAATTCTTCATTTCCTCAACACGCACCTTTGCCGATGTGCTCAATTCAACCAACCCATTCCTGGAGTTTGAAGCCTACGGGGAAGACCGGCGCTATATCGCCAAGACATCGCTCCGCAACGTCAAGCTTGTGAATGTGCCCAATGCCTCGAACCTCCACAACCGCGTGCGCGACGGAGACGGGTTTGATCCCCACCGGGTGCTCGGTGTTGCGCCCAAGACAGAATGGCCAGAGGTTCGTGCGGCCTATTTGGCGTTGTCTAAGGTTTATCATCCAGACCGCTACGCCAGCATGGACCTGCCTGAGGAAGTGCGCGACTATCTGTCGGTCATGTCGCGCCGGATCAACCTCGCCTACGCGGCGCTCGAAAAACCGCATCTTGTGGTCAAGGCCGCAACGCAGCGCGCCGAGCCTGTGTACACATCGCGCCCGCGCGCTTGATCAGCGGACGAATTCAAGCAGCTTTCTTTTTGCTCGCAGTCTTGAGCATGGCAAGAACCCCTTTGGGGTCGAAGTCGATCATCACCAGGTACGCCCGCAAGGCACCGATGGGCCGCGAGCGCCCCTGCTCCCAATCTTTGATTTGATTGACGGTAAAGCCGTAGGCTGATGCGAAATCATCTTGCGACAAGTCGAGTTGCGCTCGTATCGACTTCACATTGAGTTCGGCCGGCACGTATAATTTCGCGGGCTTAGTCTTGCCACGAGTGATCGCCAGAGCTTCGTTGAGACCCCCGGCAATCTTATCGAATGCTTTCTTGCCCATTCTAAGCGCCCTTCTTCGCCATCTTGGCGACTCTTGACTGATACTCAGCTACAATCGCTTTGGTAGTCACTCCAAGGCGATTACACTCCGACTTCGACAAGTTCGATCGTTCTCCCTTTGAAAACACCGTGATCAAAAAGACCGGCATAAATTCTCCGGAATAAAAAGTGATGGTCCGGTAACCACCACTCTTGCCTTTGCCACGTCCGCCAACCCGGACTTTGCGACATCCCCCTGTCCCCGATATTTCATTACCAGCGGTGGGATTTGCAGAAAGAAATGTGATGAGGTCACCAACCTCATCGTCTGTCATTCCAGCCTCATCCGCAGCCCGGACAAATGCATGAGTTTGAGCCACTGAATGCATAAAGTTATGTACGTGAATTACGTACTAATGTCAAATTAATATGCGGTTAATGCATAAAAGTTGCTTTGCACGTGTTGACTTGAACTTCAAGAAACACACCCGACAGGGGCTCGATGGCCTCAACACGGCCCGGCCTGATCAGCGGACGAATTCCAGCAATTTGTCACCTGGCTGATAGTGCATGACGAGCGTGTCGCCTGCGAGTTCAAACACGGTAACGGTCTCAAGCGCCGCGAGGTAGGCGCGCTCGACCATGGCGCGATCTTGGCAGTACATTTTGGTGGCTGCCACCGGATCAACTTTGATGGCCGCTCCCGTTGCTGTGAAAGTGGCCCGGAAACGGTTGCAGCCGGTGGAGCCCGAAATGTGCCCGTCTTTGACCAGCAACGTCCCGCCTGTGTCCACGGCTTGGTCCTGCAAGCGCACCAGCTTCCAGTCGCCATCGAGCGTTGCCTCGCCGGCACGTGCCGTGCTGACGGCGGCCGCGATGCAAAAGATGCCAAGCACAACTCTGCTGAAAGCCATGGCGTCTGAACTTCACCTATTTAGACAGTGATGGAGATGAGACTACCACGGCACCCAGCAAACGCGAGGGTTTGCCGGCGTGCCGTTTAGCCGGGGCTGACTTTAGTTGGCACCCTCAAGCAGGCGACGCGCGATGACCTGTGCCTGAATTTCTGCTGCCCCTTCGAAGATATTCAAAATGCGGCTATCGCACAGAACGCGGCTGATCGGATATTCGAGTGCAAAGCCGTTCCCGCCATGCACCTGAAGCGCGTTGTCGGCGTTGGCCCAGGCAACACGCGCGCCGAGAAGTTTGGCCATGCCGGCTTCCAGATCGCAGCGGCGGCCATCGTCCTTCTGGCGCGCTGAAAAGTAGGTGAGCTGGCGGGCAACCATGGTCTCAACCGCCATCATGACGATCTTGTTTGAGACTCGCGGGAAATTGTAGATCAGCTGACCAAACTGCTGGCGATCAAGCGCATACTTGAGCGCGAGATCCATGGCGCACTGGGCCACGCCCACGGCACGCGCGGCGGTCTGAATGCGCGCACCTTCAAACGTGTTCATGAGCTGCTTGAAGCCCTGGCCTTCGACGCCGCCAAGCAAGTTTTCGGCCGGTACCTCGAAGGCATCGAAGGAGATGTCGTATTCCTTCATGCCGCGATAGCCGAGGACTTCGATTTCCCCGCCCGTCATGCCCTTGGCAGGGAAGGGGTTTTCGTCGCTGCCGCGGGGCTTTTCAGCCAGGAACATCGACAGTCCCTTGTAGCCCTTTTCGTTGGGGTTGGTACGGGCCAGCACCGTCATGACGTCGGCGCGGACAGGGTGCGTGATCCAGGTCTTCTGGCCGGTGATCTTGTAGACGTTGCCTTCTTTGACGGCGCGGGTTTTCAGCGAGGCCAAGTCAGAACCGGTGTTCGGCTCGGTGAATACAGCGGTCGGCAGCATCTCGCCGCTACCGATGAGCGGCAGGAACTTCGCCTTCTGCTCGGGTGTGCCGTTGTGCAGAATTAATTCGCCGGCGATTTCAGCCCGCGTTCCAAGTGAACCGACGCCGATGTAGCCGCGCGAAAGTTCCTCTGACACGACACACATGGCGAGCTTGCCAAGGCCCATACCGCCGAACTCTTCGGGCAGCGACAATGAAAACACGCCAAGTTCTGCAAGTTTGTTGATGATTTCAAGCGGGATATAGGCGTTCTTCAAATGCCATTCATGCGCGTGCGGCACAACCTCGGCCTCCGAGAACTTGCGCATCTGGTCGTGAATTTCAGAATGCACGTCATCTAGACCCGAGACACCATACGTTGTGGCGCCCTGCGTATCCTTGATCAACTGGGCTAAACGCGACTTCACACTTTGTGTACCGCCGGCCTCGACGAGGTCAGCAACAGCGTCTTCGTAACGACGGATGTCGACGCGCGCGATTCCCATCGCTTCAGGGCGG
>JANNXL010000533.1:0-2071 GCA_031409575.1 Hyphomicrobium sp. | reverse complement strand
GCGCAAACAGCGGAAAGCATTTTCGGATCGCGCCGGGATGCAGCACAAAGTCGCCGTCCATGAATATCACAATGTCGTCTTTGCCCAGCCCCTCGCGGGACATGGCGCGCAGAATGAGCGCGATCGCGACACGCTTGCCAGGCTGGTTCTGGCGAATTATACGCAGCGTGACATCGAGATCGGAGGCAACAAGCTTTAAATGCCGGGCGATCTTCTGCTCGTCGGCAAGTTCGCTGGATCCTAGCCAAAGCGTTGCCGGAACGCCCGCTTCACGAAGCTCGCAAGCCAAGGCGCGGATCACGGCTTCGGAGATCTCGCGATGCTCACGAAACGTCGTCATTTGAATGTGGATGTGCCGCGGCCGCCAGCCGGACTGCCAGACAGCGGCGGCACGATCGCGCATCCGCGGATACGTGATGTTGGCAAACACCAGCGCGCGCATCCAGTGGTTGAACCACCACAAGTACCGCCAGATACCCAGGATGCCGATCACATAGACGACGTCGCCGGCGTCCTCGTTCCAGAGCTGGTTAGGGATCGACGCCAGCAGTATGTAACAAACCGTGCAGTAAACGGTGATTTGTGCCAGCACCCACGCCGTCCATTTTGAGCCCGGCGGCAAAGGAACCGATGGGTCTTCCAAGTGAAGCTCTTTGTTGGCCGCCGTCATGCGCATCGCGAGAACCTTTCAGGAGGCCGCTTCAAAGCGATGTGCTGAGTTTTTTCTTGAGCTTGGTCATAAGCGAGTTCGTCGAGCGCTGTTCGAATACGACGACTACAGGCAAACCGGAACGGTAGCGTTCAGCATCGCTGACTTGCTTAGGATCACTGAACTCAATCTTCACTTTTGCGCTGCGGTCGGTCGGGCCGCGCCAGCCATAACCAGGGTTCTGCCGCTGCTGCTGCTCTTGAATGAAGCCTGACGTGCGGTCGATTTCGAGTACGCGGCCTTTTACAGTTTCACCCAGCGCTGGCACGAACACCAGGGCCTCATCGCCAATGCCCACCTTCATGACTTCGTCTTGATTGAGCCAAGCGGTTACGTGCCGGTCGCGGCGTTGTTCAATGATGGCGATCACGTCGCCCTTGCGCACGCTTGCCTTGTCGAAGCGCGGAAGCTCCAAAACCGTTCCATCGAACGGCGCGCGCACACTCGTGCTTTGGCGCATATCGAGCTGGGCGATGTAGCGCTGCTGGGCGAGTTGGATCTCATGCTCGGCGAATCGGACTTCGGCTTCCAGGTTCGAGCGTGTTCCGACGAGATCGCCGCTGCCGATCGTTTCGTTGCCAGTGTACATGCGTTTGCCGGCATTTTGTTCGGCGAGCACTATGCGTGATTCCAGTTCAACGCGACGGATTTCATACTGCTTGCGCAGCGTTATGACTTGCTGTTCAGCCTCGTCGATTTTGGCTGAGGTCGTATATCCCTTGTCGAGCAGGCCGCCTAAACGCGACCGGTTGGCCTCAGCAATCTTGAGCTGCGCTGCCAGGGCATCGAGTTCAATTTTTGTCTGCTGGAGATTTTTCATTTCGACGGTCGCATAGCCCTTGATGCGGTCGAGTTCTTCGATCTGCTGCTTCTTGGCGAGATTGAGCTTTGCCTTGCGTTCTTGCACTTCGATATCGGCAAGGGCAATTTCCCGCTCCAGCGTATCGTCGAGCAAGCGGACAATAACGGTGCCAGCCCTAACGTGGTCGCCGGGCCGGATGTCGCCGATTTCAACCTTGCCATCAGCCGAGGCAGTCACGGTCTCGACGGGAGCCGAGATGACGGCCGTCTGGACTTCCATGCGATAGAAATTCGAGTATCCGAGCATACCTGCATATCCGAACACGAGCGTGCCGAGAGCTAAGTAAATGCCGGTCATCACAATGGTTTTGACGGGCCAGCGCTTGACCGGCGTGCCCTTCAACATTTTTGGCGGATCGGGCTCCAGAGAGGCGGGAGTTACTGGAACATCAATACGTTGGATGGTGTCTTCGACGTCGACCATAGAGCCGCGGACGAGTTCTTCGATGAAGTGCTGCATAAGTTCGCGCTCGCGTTCACCAATTTCGGTGAAGCGGGCCG
>JANNXL010000532.1:0-2005 GCA_031409575.1 Hyphomicrobium sp. | reverse complement strand
CCGGCCAGCCGGTGCGGACGCCCCTACGCAGGCTTCCGCGACATTGGCCAGCGGCATCGAGAGTTGGGCTCGATGATCGCTCTTTAATGCTTGAACAATGGTTGAACGTCGTCAATCCGGCGGCCAAGGCGATGCCGAGGCTGGATCTAAATGTACTATACTCTAGCCATGCCGGCGTGCGCTACATCGCGCGTATGACAGCCGCATGACAATCCCTCAGACCAGCGCCTGTTGACAGTCCGACGCTCGCACTTACCCTGCCAGTTTCACATCGCTGTGGAAGGTATTGCCAGCGGTCGTCGCCTTCACCACGCCGATCCGGATGACGAAATCACCGAAGCGTTCGCCGTCTTTGCGGTCTTTGGCATAACGCTTGAGAAGCGGGTTGAGCAGCGCCAGAATTTTGTCCTTACCGACATCTTGCGCATAGAGCTTTGACAGCCGCGTCCCGTCGAACGCCGCTCCGAGATATAAATTGTAAAGCCCAGGGTTGCGGCCAACGAACCCGATTTCGGCAAGGTACGGGCGCGCGCAGCCATTTGGGCAGCCGGTCATCCGCATCATGATGTCGTCGTTCTTGAGGCCCGCTTCATCGAGTGTGTCTTCCAGCGCCGTGATGAGGTCCGGCAGGAAGCGTTCGCTTTCGGCGAGCGCCAGCCCGCACGTCGGCAGCGCGACGCACGCCATAGCATTGCGGCGCAGACCCGATGACGTCGGGATCGAGACGCCGTGCTTGGCGAGAACGGCTTCCATTTTGGCTTTCGACTTCGCCGCGATGTTGGTGAGGATGAGGTTTTGGTTCGACGTGACGACGAACTCGCACAGGCCCGCTTCGGCAATCTCGCGGAACGCTTTGCGCATTGTGCAACCGGGCACATCTTTGACGCGGCCGTTCTCGATGTAGAGCGTCAGGTGCCACTTCTTATCGGCGGGCTTGCCGTCAACCGTTTCATGCCAGCCGATGCGGTCGCCTGTGTAAGTGAATTTGAAGGGCTTGGCCTTGCCGAGCTTGGCGCCAATGCGCTTTTCGACTTCGGTGCGGAAGGCATCGATACCGACGCGCTCAATTGTATATTTCATGCGCGCGTTCTTGCGCAGCTCGCGGTTTCCCCAGTCGCGTTGCACGGTCATGATTTTCTCGGCAACATCAACCGCCTGCGCCGTGGTGCAGAAACCGAGCACATCAGCAGTGCGCGGGAAGGTATCGGTTTCGCCGTGCGTCATGCCCATGCCGCCACCCACGGTGACGTTCCAGCCCACGACTTCGCCCTTTTCGACGACGGCGATGAAGCCGACATCGTGGGCGAAAATATCCACATCATTGTCGGGCGGCACGGCGATGACGATCTTGAACTTACGCGGCAGATAGTGCGTGCCGTAGATTGGTTCCTTTTCGTCGGCAGCAGACTTCGGCTTGCCTATCACCTGCTCGCCGTCGAGCCAGATTTCATGATAGGCACCGGTCTTGGGCAGCAGGTGATCCGAGACCTTCTTGGCAAGGTCGTAGGCCGCGCCATGCGCCTTCGACAAATACGGATTAGCCGCCGACATGACGTTGCGGTTGACGTCACCGCACGCCGCAATGCTGTCGAGGCACGCCGCGTTGATCGCCTGCATGGCGCGCTTCAGGTTCGACTTGATGATGCCGTGATACTGGAATGTGGCGCGCGTCGTAATACGCAGCGTGTGGTTCGCATAGGTCGAGGCAATATCGTCGAGGGCGATCCATTGCTTTGACGAGACGACGCCGCCGGGAATGCGCAGGCGGATCATAAACGAGAAAGCTTTTTCAAGCTTCTTCTTGCCGCGCTCGGCTCGGATGTCCCGGTCGTCCTGCATGTAGGAGCCGTGGAATTTCAGAAGTTGTGTGTCGTCTTCTTCGATGGCGCCCGTGACGACGTTTTTCAGCCCATCAGCAATGCCGCCGCGCAAGAGGTGGCTGTTCTCTTTGATGATTTCGTTCTTGGCGCGTTTGTCGATCTTGGTGTCGGTCATTGGTCGTGGT
>JANNXL010000531.1:0-8570 GCA_031409575.1 Hyphomicrobium sp. | reverse complement strand
CAGTGTGGCGCGATCATCGCGGAGCAGGCGTACATCCTGATGACAAAGAATTACGATAGTGCCGCGCGCCGCTGACAGCATGGCGTCCAGGCCTCGGTAGGCACAGGTGCGGTTTTCTGGGCTGTTGTTGATGAAGAGGTATTCGCAGTCGCTGCAAGTGAAGCCGCCCGCCTGAAACGAGGCCCGCATGGCGTCATATTGCGCGACGTCGTTGATCAGTGACGCAATCGTATAGCGAACGGCTGTGCTCGCTTCAGCGCCTTCGCCAACGGGATGCTCAATGAGTGCGGAGGTGTTGAAAACTGGATCAGGGGTGTTGCTCATGGCGTCATGCTGCAGTCGAAAGCGGGTCAAAGCTCAGCCCGCCTGTGTCGTCTGTATCACCTTCGTACTCGGGATAGCCGTAACGCCATGTGGCGCGCAGATCCCAAATCTCGCCCCATGTTTTTGCCGCGTCGCGTTGAGACTGAGATCCCGTAAGTGTGCTGGTCACGGTCAAAGCGGCAGCGCGGGTCAGGGGCCACAGAGCGAGAAGCGTTTGACCCGCCGGCCGCAGCAGCGGATGCCAATGGCGGCCGATGAGGCTCGCTTTCGCACTCAAGAGTTTTGTCATTTTGGATGTGCGCGCGGTTTCTGACGCACCGCCCAAATGCACGATTGTCGCCGAAGGCGTGATCTTCGGTTTGGCGCCGAGCTTGCGCGCACGCAGGCACAAATCGGCTTCTTCGCCATACATGAAATAGTGCGGATCAAAGCCGCCAAGTGCTTCCCAAGTTTTGTTCTCAATCAGGAAAAAACAGCCGGACACGATATCAACTTGGCGTACGCAATCGCGTTTCCAGCTGCCGAAGGTCTCGCCGTTGAAAATTTCAAACTGCGGCAGCAGGCCGGTGAGGCCGGTGACGCGGCAGATTTGGTTCCACAGCGTCATGCGCCCCCAGCACGAGGCAGGGTTGAGACTGCCGTCGGCGAAGGTCGTGCGTCCGCCCCAGATCATGGCGTCAGGATTGGCATCGGCAAAATCAACGAGGGCATCAATGGCCCCGTCGCGCACCACTGTGTCGGGATTAAGCAGCAGCAGATAACGGCCTCGCGCGTGTTTGGCAGCGAGATTGTTGGCGCGGCCAAAGCCGATGTTGCTGGTGAGCGCGATGACCTGGGGTTTGGCCGGATGCTGGGCGAGTGCCCCAGCCGAGCCGTCGTTCGACGCGTTATCAACAGCGATAATTTCGTAGGACGCCCGCGTTGTCTCGCGCACAGCCGATGACACGGCCTCCAGCGTCAGGCCGCGCGTGTTATAACTGATGATCAGGATCGAAACGTCGATCTCAGCCGGGGGGGTCATAGTTTGGCCTGAACGAGTGGTGTTGAGCCGATGCGGCTAAACCCTACCTTGGCCTGGCTAACCCGGCGTTAAGGCAGGCACGATGGCCTGGCGCCGGTCCGATATGATAAGCAAAAGATTAACGCGGCTCACCGATACTGCGCCCAAACGTATCAAGCGGGCAGACCCAAATGCGCAGCCACGACACCAAGACCTTCGACGGTATCATTTGCATGGGTGGCGAAGACTGGTGGTATCACAACCGCGGTCACTTCGATTTCCAGATCATGCGGCGCTTGGCTCGCAAATGGCCGGTGCTGTTCGTCAATTCGATCGGCGTCCGCATGCCAGACATCGGCGACAAAAAGGTCTTTACGCAGCGCGTCACCCGAAAACTGAAAAGCCTGTCGCGCGGCGCGGTGCGCGTTGAAAACAATTTCTGGGTGTTTTCGCCGGCCGTACTTCCGGGTGAAACGGGCGCGCGGCTCACAAACTGGGCGCTCGCCCCGCAAATTCGGGCTGCTGCCGGTAGGGCCGGCATCCGTAACGCCGTGCTGTGGGTGCATTGCCCCGCGGGCGCAGCCGTAATGAGCGAATTGGATCCGCTGGCCATTGTCTTGCAGCGAACCGACCGCTTCGAAGCCTTTCCCGAGGGCGATCCGGCGCTACTCAGCCGCCAGATAGCGACGCTCAAAAATGCGGCCGATCTCACCATTTATTCGGCCATCCATTTGGCTGATGAAGAGCGCCATCAGGTGCGCCGTCAGTCTGTCGTGACCCATGGCGTCGACTATGGACGGTTTGTTGAAGCGGGACGGCGCGCAGTGGACGATCCTGCCGATCTCACGGGCGTCCGCCGCCCGCGGGCCGGATTCATCGGCGGCATCGATGCTCACACCTTCGATCCGCAACTTTTCATCGGCGCAGCCAAGCGTTTGCCGGGCGTCGAGTTTGTGATGATCGGCGGCAGCTCTCTGCCCGAAGGCTGGTGTACATTGCCGAACGTGCGCTTTCTGGGGCGCAAGCCCTACGACGATATCGCGGGATATATGGCGGCGATGGATGTTCTCATCATGCCCTGGAATTCGAGCGATTGGATCAAGGCCTGCAACCCGATCAAGCTCAAGGAATACCTAGCTGTTGGCCGGCCCGTAGTGACCACCGACTTCCAGGCGCTTGATGGATATCGTGATTTGGTGCGCACCGCTGGCACTGAAGAAGCGTTTGCAGCGCAAATTCAGGATGCGCTGGACTCGCCTTACGATGCCGAAGCTGCGCGCCGGCGGGTCAAAGCTGAAAGCTGGGATTCCAAAGCGGATAGCATCGCACAGTCGATCCTCGATCTAGGGCTGACCTTTCAAAGCTCGGCAACGCCGATCATCCCCGCGCGCGTTTCCAACGCTGCGTGAGGATCTGAATACCTAAGAATGAGCCGTGCTTAGATCGCGCCTTGCGGTGCGATCAGACCGAATTGTGCTGCGCTCGAGGCATCCGGGCGGAAGGTTTCGCGTGGCATGTGGGCCAGGGTCGTGGCACGAACTTGGTGGCGTACGTTCTGCACCGCGGCCTTCACGTGCTTTTTGGGGTCAGCAAGCCATCCGCCAAGGCCGAGAAAAAAGAAGAAGTAAGCGTTGAGCACGTTCCAGAAGTGGACGGTGGTGGCGACCAGACACAAGGCGATCAGTGACATCATCCACCCAGTTGCCAGGCGCTTTATATTTGGATCGCGGTTTTTAATCCCGCGCACGACAGACCCCCGCCCGAGCAGCACAATTGCGCACACCAGGATCAGGAAACCGGGGATGCCGCCGCGCATTGCTGTGACGAGCCAAAACGCGTCTACTGTAGAAGAGATCATCCACGTCGGCCGGTCCCATTCGCCCAATCCGATTCCCAGAATCGGATTTGCCCACACGTTGTTAAGACCGTTTTCCCAAATCTGCAGGCGGTAAAAACCGGTCCATGAGTCGAACGTCATTCCGGTCGCGATCAAGTTGATCGGCGACCGGTTCGAAACGAGCGTTGCGCCAACGTACATACCTGTCAGCACCGTCACCGTGAAGAGGGTGCGCTGGGAAATGCCGCGGGTGATCCGGTCCCATGCCAGCATGGCGGTTTGCAGAACAATGCACAGCAGCGGTGCTGACGACACGGCAAGGAAGGTTGCGCCGCTGAGGAATATTGCGCGCTGGGTGCGCTTCATGGCCGTGCGTTCGGCAAACCAAAACAGCGCAAACAGTGCCGCACAGAAGGTGCCAAGGTGAATCGGATGGTCAAACGGACCGTAGGCGCGGGTGATAAAACCAGCGCGGGTTTCAAGTCCGGTCGGATGCTTGTAGCCGGTGAGGTTGTACAGCATGTCGTGAAAGAAGATTTGCCCCATTAGAGCTTCGGGCAGGGCGATCATGAACACGATAAAGATCGCCGTCATCATGATGCGCAGGGTCGCCCGCATCGACGCTTCGTCGCGTACCCAGGTACGCGCTACGAGATAGCCGCCAAGGCTTTCAAGCGCCACTGAGCCGCCGTAGATGTAGCCATCGACTCCGGTGTGCTGACCATAGACCCACGTGGTCCACAGCCCGAACGAAATAAACAGACCATCAAAAGGGCGGAAGCGAATGCCGGAGCGCGTTGTAAGCCGCCACAAAGCGACCGGCACAAGAACGAGCAGCGCCAGGCGGTGAGGCGGCAGGCGCAGATCCGAAACGTAGAGCGACAGCTCCGTGGGACACACGAAGCTGATGATCAGCAATAGTACCGGAAGCGGTGCGGCCTTCATTTTATGGGCTTTCGTGCCGGACATCGGAATGGCGAGACTGTTCCCGCCATTTCAAATTTTGCGGCTCTAGTGAGCATTCTTGCCAGTCAAAACCGCGGCAACAGTTTTCATCAGGATCCAAAGATCAAGACCGAGCGACCAGGTTCTGATGTATTCGATGTCGGCATCGACACGGCCCTTGAGTGAGGCCTGATCGAGCGTTTCACCGCGCAAACCGCGCACTTGGGCGAGGCCCGTGATGCCTGGCTTAACCTGCTGCCGGTTGGCATAGGTTTCGAGTTCTTCGCTGAACTTGTCGTCATGGACGAGGGCATGAGGGCGCGGACCAACCAGCGACATGTCACCCTTCAGCACGTTGATGAGTTGCGGCAGTTCGTCGAGGCTCATGCGGCGCAGAAAACGGCCGACATACGTGACGCGTGCATCGCCTGGCGTTGCTTGCAGGACGTCGGCACCGGACTCCTGCACGTTCATAGTGCGAAACTTGATAACTTCAAAAACGCGCTGGTTCAGGCCGCGGCGGCTCTGGCGGTAGAAAATCTTGCCGCGGTCACACATTTTGATCGCAATCGCAATCAGCGGGAACAGTGGTGCAGCGGCAATCAGGAATAGTGTTCCTAAAACCTTGTCTTCCAAGCGCTTCACGGTGGGCGACCATCCGGTAAGGGGCTTTGGTTTCACATCGAGCAGCCCAACCGGGCCGAGGCTGGAGACGAGATGCTGTGGGCGGGCGTCCATGAGGTCCGACGCAATGTGGGTCACGATATGAAGGCTAACTGGAAGCTGCTCCAGCTTGCGCGCGATCAGCGCAATGCGCTCTCCGGCCGCTTGGGGCAGTGCAATGATGATCTGGTCGATCTCGTCGTTGCGTGCTGCGGCAATCAAGCCATCGATGCGGCCGGCGACAGCGAGCCCCTCCGGATTGATGCGGTCCTGTCCAGCGCGGTCGTCATATAATCCGGCAAAGCGAATGCCGAGCCCGGGCGTCACGAGATGATCATGTACGCGCCGCGCAATACTTCCGGCTCCAAATACGGCAACGCGCTGGTCAAACCGGCCCCTGGCCGTGAGCTGAGCAAGCGCCCGGCGCGACAGCCCGCGCGATACCACGAGGAATGTAAAGCTTGCAGAGAACCACGTCAGGAACCAGATCCAAACGTGCCCATTCTGAATGGCATGTGGCAGGCCAAGCCCTGACATGGCGAGGATGCCCATCATCAGGGCGGCCAGCATGCAGCCAGGGCTGAAGGGTAAGTTGTTTATTTTGCTGCTGTCATATTGGTTCCAGTAGCGCAGATAAAGGTGCGTGATGAGCGCTGCAGCCGCACTCGTTTGCGCCAGTAAGGTCCAATTTGTAACGACATCGCCGATGCTGCCATAAATGGCGGCAGGAACCCCCGCTCCTAAGAACACGGCCACGCCATCGGCAATCGCAACGACGTCGCAGGCGACTTTTCGCGACCAGCGCTGTTGTGGTTTGACTACTGAAAGGCTTGCTGGCGGAACGCCAGCCACCGCCGATGGAGGCGCGGTATCTGCCTTAGAGATCGTCATTTCCATTCCTTCTTCGACGCGGAACAAACCAAAGGCTTTAGAAGCTGTCATTTAGAGTAGAACAAATTGATCTAAATTTTAGCTGAACGGGTCAGTGCTTACAGCCAATAGAAACAGCGCTTTGTGCGCATTGGTTGCGCACGGCCTGCAAGTGAGCCAGTGGAATGGCCTCGCATGGGCGTGATGCTTGAAAAATATAAACGGGAGGTTAAGCAGCCACGCGCTGCTGCAGACCCATGCCCTGACTTTCTTCGAGGATGTCAGGGTCGATCTGATTGATCACCACACCGGCGATCTTCTGCTGGTTGTGGCCTAACGTGCGCAGAGCGCGCCGTGCCAGCTGCTTGGGTGTGCGGCGCCACGTCATCACAAACACGATCTGATCGGCATGGTCGGCGATGAGGCGGGCATCCATCACCGGCAGAAGCGGAGGTGTGTCTATAATGATCACATCGAAGTGCTGTTTCAGCATCACGAGGATCGAGTGCATCTGTCCAGAACCGAGAACTTCGGGGCTGGAAAGTTCAATCGGCACTTGGCTAACTGCAGGCATGAAACACAGCCCCGTCGCAGCATCCCGCAATATGGCGCTTTCAATCGGCAAGCCCTGAACCAGAACATCCAGCAGGCCCGCTTGACGGGAGGCGGCGAGCTGACGGGTGAGTGTGCCGCGGCGCAAGTCACCGTCAATGAGCAGCACGCGCGTGCCGGTCATGGCATAATGATGAGCCAGGTTCGACGCGATCACGTTTGTGCCTTCGTTGGGCAGGCTGGCGGCCACCATCACAATACGCGGACCAGCATGGGTACGTTTGCCATCGATCTCGCGCCGTGCCGCACGAATGGTATCGGCGAAGCCGCTGCGCGGCTCGGCCAGCATCATGCGGATCGAGCGGACGGGATCCGCCGACATTATATCTGATCCCATCAGCTGTGGGATGGATGCCAAGTGCGTGAGTGAAAATTCACGCTCAATCTCTTCCCCGCGGACAACGCCGGCGGTGACAAACTCTAATCCGAGTACGACGAGCAGCGACAGTGCGAGCCCGGCGATGATCGCAATGACCAGCAGCTGCTTGCGCTTGGGAGCGGCCGGGAACAACGGCACTCCGGCATGCTCGACGATGCGGCTGTCGGGAAGCTGGAGGTCCTGCGTTTCCGCCGTCTGCTTGTAACGGGCGAGGAGCGCTTCAAACAATTGCTTTTGCGTGGTGGCTTCGCGCTGCAACTCGTTAAGCCGGACGCCTGCCTCCTTCGCGGTGATCTGGCCATCCTTCAGTCCAGAGAAACTGTCGGCAAGCTGGCGTTCGCGGTCCTGTGCGATCTCGTAGTCTGTCTTCAGGCTCGCCACGAGGCGGCCTATTTCGGCATTGAGTTGAGATTGCGCGTCGGCCACTTCGGCCTTTACCTTGAGCATTTCTGGGTGCTTGGGGCCGTACCGCGTCAGCAATTCAGCCTGGCGCTGCGTGGTGCGGGCTGCCGCTTCTTTGAGGAGCCGCACGGTATTGCTTGCCAGCACGTCTGTGGTTGCACTGCTGCCCGTCCCGTCCGCAAACAGTTTTTTCGCCTGCTCGTATTTGGCTTTCGCTTCCGTGGCTGAGTTGCGAGCAAGCACTGTCTGTTCCATGTGCCGGGTCAGCTGACGCTCGGATAGGATCTGGCCTTCGGAATCAAAGATATTATTCTGTGCTTTAAAGTCTTCCACGCGCCGTTCGGCCTCAGTGAGCTTGCCGCGCAGTTCATTGAGCTTACGTTCGAGTACACCGCTGGCAAAACCCGCTGCCTGGCGTTTGCTCTCGAGCTGATCCTGCAGATAAAACTCAGCGATGGCGTTGGCGATGCGCGCGGACTTGACCGGATCGCGCGAGGAAACTTTGATCTCAATCAACAGTGTGGTGCGGACGCGCGAAACCTTCAGCCGCTCGGACAGTGCTGCCATAACAGGATCGCGCTCGGGCTGGGCATCGGCCGGATGGCTGTTGCCGAGGAGCCCTTCAAGCCGGTTTGGGTTCGCCACCCGAATGGGCTCGTCGTCAGCATTGGGCAAGGCGCTGGCGGGCGTCGCCCCCGTCAGGTTCTTGATGTACTCCATGTAGGGTATAGGCTTGGAGAATTCGGCATCGCCCCTCAGCTTTAAGGCATCGATGACCTTCAGCAGGATCGAGCTTGAGCCGATAACTTCGACTTCACTTTCAACGGTTGCCGCGTCTGCCTTCAGTTCCGACAACACGCTATCGAGATTCGAAATGGTTTTCTTGCGCGGATCAATTTGGATGGTCGCCGAGGCGTCGTAGCGGTTTGGGATCATCATGACGATCGCCATGGCAAGACCCGTCGCAAGTCCAGTACAAATGGCGATGAAGCCAAGTTTGCGCCGGATTGCAAACACGGCGCGCTCTAGGCTGAAGCTGCTTGCTGGTTCTTCTTCGCGCTCATATGTGGTCTGGTTCATCATGATCGACTAAAACCTCAAGCGTCCGCCGAAGCGGATCTGGTTGCGATTGAGGTCATAGTCATTGTCGTTCGACTGGCGGTTCTCATAAGTATAGTCGACCGTGAACAGCATGTTCTTGGTGTAAAAATATTGAAGCCCTGCGTTGGCGCTTAACGTCAGATCGGTGCGGTCCTGACCTATGAAGTCGCTCTCGTTGATGCCAGCACCTGCCGTCGCCACCAGATCGTGGAAAATTTCATATTCGCCGCGCACTGTGCCGGCATGTGAAATGCGGCCCGTATCCTGTGCACCGATAGTGTCTTCGATGGCGTACTTGGCCGTTGCGTAAAGCGACAGCCGTTGTGTCGGCAGCCAGCGCAGATGGCCTTCCAGAAGTTGTGTTTGCAGGGTGTCGAGACCGGCACCGTCGTAGTCGCGCCAGCCCATGCCGCCGAGAAGCTCCCACTTGAGCAGCG